>JAIRXT010000229.1 GCA_031268125.1 Treponema sp.
CGACTTTAATCGCCGGGGCTTGACTACTGCCGGAAGACTTTTGTCCCCCCGCAAAAATGACCTGAGCGGACAACAGTATTGCCGCCAGAATCAATAAGCTGATTTTTTTCAAGTGTAAATTTCCTCCTATGATTTGTTTATAAATGATAGTAAACCTTTAACCCCCTGTCAACCAGGAGAGCGCATATAACAGCAATTCAAAATTCCAAATCCGAAAAGAGCCGTAAAAAATTCATCAGGGGTCCTGCCGGCTGGAAAAATCCGGGGCCCCCACCCCAGATTCTTTCCACCGCCACCCCGCTCTGCTTGTTTCGCCTCTCTTTTCGCCGGTATCTTCATCGTGAATTACCTTATGCCAAGGGTTTTCAAGGTAAAAAATGGTCAAATGGTGAAAGATAACGCCGGGGAATAGCCGCAGGACGACACCATTTGACCGGCTGAACCGTCCGGTTAAAACACCTCCCGGGCAAAGGGCATGGAGGCCATAGCCCCTTTGCGGGAGACCGCAATGGAGGAAGCCTTACAGGCAAGGCCCAGGGATTCCGCCACACCGCAGCCCCGCTGCCGGGCGGCCAGGAAAAAACCCGTAAAGGTATCCCCCGCCCCGGTGGTGTCCGCCGCGGGGAGGTCGATAATATCCCCCTTGGCCCGCAGGCTTTCGCAGGCGTAATAAGCCCCCTCCTTGCCCGCAGTTAAAATCAGTTCCGCCCGGGGGAAGCGCAGGGCCAGCTCTTCAAGGACGGGGCCCAGGTCCTCCGAAACGGGCCGCCCCGCCAGACCGGCCGCTTCGATCTCGTTGACAAAGAGCAGATCCGCCAGTTCCAGGGGCAGGGCGGCGATCCGGCCGTCAAAGGGCGAGGGGTTCAGGCATACCTTCATTCCCCGTTCGGAGGCGGCCCGCATCAACGCGGCGGTAAGGGGAATCTCGTTCTGCAAAAGGATCATGTCCCCCCGGTCAAAATTTTTAAGAATCGGCCCTATTTCCGCGTCCTGCAAAGCCGCGTTTCCGCCGCCGTAAAGAACGATGGAATTCTGCCCCGATTTATCCACCTGAATAATCGCCTGTCCCGTGGCCCCTTCCCAATGCAGGACGTGGCCGGTACGGACCCCGTAGGATTCCAGCAGTTCCAGAAGAAAATCCCCGTCCCTGCCGATTTTCCCGGCCAGGTACACTTCCATCCCCGCCTTTGCCAGGGCCGCCGCCTGGTTAGCCCCCTTGCCCCCGGCGCTCCGTTCCAGGGAGCCGGAATTAATGGTCTCCCCCGGCGCGGCAATGTGGTCCACCGAAAAAATAAGATCGATATTGAGGGAACCAAAGACAAGGAATTTCATACATACCTCCTGGCAGACCGTAGCTGTTGAAATATTTTTATGGGCGTTCCCCCGCCGCAGGCGGGGCCGGGCTTTGCCGCGGAAACTGCCGCCCCGGGAACGCGCAAGGGATAGAAGCGGAAATACTTTTGGCGCAGCCAAAAGATTGGAGCGAATAGCCCGGTCGCCGCGCAGCGGCGATGCGCCCAAAACAAACTACCCAAGATACACGCGGCCCCTTACAGTTTTTTCACGCTGCCGCGGACCATCAGGGTACCGGAAACAAGAATCTTCTCCGGCCGCCCGTCGGCCGAACCCTCTATCCGTTCGGAAAGCTTCTCCAGGGCCCGCCCCCCTATCTGGCGGGTAGAAACCCGGATGGACGTCAGGGGAGGATCGGTAACGCTGCTTGAGGGAAGATCGTCAAAGCCGATAACGCTCACGTCTCCGGGGATGGCAAACCCCTTTTCCCGCAGGGCCTTCATGCAGCCGTAGGCGATGATGTCGTTCATGCAGAAGAAGGCGCTGGGAAACGGCGTCTTCCCCCCGGCCCGGAGGCCGGTCCGCTCCAGAAAACGGGCCATGTCGCCGGCGGCCTGTTCATAGGCCGGGTCCACCGCGATGATAAAATCTTCCTGTACCGGCAGGGAAAAATACTCCATAGCCTCCCGGAAGCCTTCTTCCCGCTCCTTGAAATTCCGGGTCTCGTAGCTGGACTTCACCAGCCCAATGCTCCGGTGCCCCATCCGGTAAAAGTATTCGATAGAGCGGAACACCCCGTCCCCGTTGTCCATGTCAACACAGTCAAAGACCGTCAGGGGAAAGCAGGTGTCGATAAACACCGTGGGCCGGGTAAGGGCGGTGAAAAAACTGAGCTCATGGGCGGAAAGTTCCGTGCCCAGGACGATAAGGCCGCCGGCCCCCTTGTTACCCCCGGCGCGTAATTCCTCCTCCACGATCTTTTCCACCGGGGTACGGTTAAAAAAGGAGACCTCCAAGGTGTAATTGCGGCGCTTGGCGCCCTGTTCAATGCCTTCGAGGTATTCGGTGATAAAGGCGTTGTGCCGCTCGTTAACGACGTGGCCGTGTTTGGCGATCTTGAGGAGCTTGACACTGCCGGCCGCCCCCCTCCCCTCCTGCCGGGCAACGGAGCGGTAGCCCATGTCTTTAGCTATATCCTGTATTCGTTCCCGCAGTTCTCCGGATACCCCGGACTTGTTGTTCAGGGCCAGTGAAACTGCGGAAGGGGAAACCTCCGCAGCCTTGGCGATATCGATAATCCGGGCCGACATAGTTGACAGTATCATAGGATGCGGGGCGTTTGTCAATAAATCTCTCTATAGTTTTAGTAAATTTTAGATGAATTTCGATAAAATCCCTTTTTGGAATGCGTGGGCAGCTTATTTAAGCCGGATTTCTTAAAAAAAAATGCAGCAATTCCAAATTCAAAAAAAATGACAGTTCAACCTAAAAATGGTCAATGGTACCGGCTCGTTATGCAGTATAAAACCGTACCGGCAGCCATTTGACCATTTTTTTACCTTGAAAAACCCGTGGCATAAGGTAATTCACGATGAGGATACCGGCGAAAAGAGAGGCGAAACAAGCAGAGCGGGGTGTCGGTGGAAAGAATCCGGGGTGGGGGCCCCGGATTTTTCCAGCCGGCAGGACCCCTGATGAATTTTTTACGTCTCTTTTCGGATTTGGAATTTTGAATTCGGAATTGCTGTCCTGCGGCTATTCCCCGGCGTTATCTTTCACCATTTGACCATTTTTTACCTTGAAAAACCCCTGGCATAAGGTAATTCACGATGAGGATACCGGCGAAAAGAGAGGCGAAACGAGCAGAGCGGGGTGTCGGTGGAAAGAATCTGGGGTGGGGGCCCCGGATTTTTCCAGCCGACAGGACCCCCAATGAATTTTTAACGTCTCTTTTCGGATTTGGAATTTTGAATTCGGAATTGCCGGCGCGGACTACACCGGAACTTGTTAAAGTGTTATAACTTGTAGGTGAGGCAATTCCAAAATGTCAAATTTTGGAATTGCAACCTATGAAAACCGCAGTTTTGCAGCCCGTAGGGCGAAAAACTGCAAGAGCCGGTT
>JAIRXT010000269.1 GCA_031268125.1 Treponema sp.
GTATCCCTGGTAAAAAGCCGGATAAAATTTTCAATACCCGTAAAGGAACTTTGATACCCGTTAAAGTCATAGGGGGCATAACGAAGGATATAAATTATGGGGCAGTAAACCAGGATTAAAAAACCCAAAAGCGACGGCGCCACCATAACCATGGCCTGTATGGTATCCTTCCGGCTGTGCTCCAGCGACGAGTATTTTGACTTTTTCTTTACCACATGGTCCTCCCCAGCCATCTTCCGGCAGACCGCAAGCTATTTTAATAATTGAGCCAGTTCCAAAACTACGGCAATGGCAGAAATGTATGCCGGAAACAAGTTCCTGGGGTCTTGCCGGGGGCAAAAACACCGCGCAGGGCGGTGGATTTTTGCCCCCGGCACCCCATGTTACATAAATTTGGCATACATTTCTGAATTTCCATTGTCTTGAACCGATGATGGTTAAAGGTTGCTGTCCCAAAACTTTAGTTTTGGGACAGCCTCAATTAAAACACAGTTTCGTATTTTATCGCCGGGAACCAGAGCTGTCAATCTCTCAACGGGAACATATTTTTCTTTATGAGGGGAAGGTTTTTTCCTGATGAGGAAAACTTTTTTCCTCCAAAGGGAAATTCTTGCCCTCCGGAGGAAAAAGTTTGCCGACATGAGAAAAACGCATGCGGGGGATTCTAAACCATCCTACGGGACAGTGGGCGGGCGAAGCCCGGTCCCCGGCATGGCCGGGGATGCGCCCAAAATAAAAAATCTACGATGATGCCCGGCCGCTACCAGCAATTTTACTTTTAGCGAAAAAGACCCCCTGTCCAACAAAAAAATGGTCAAATGACAGCGTTCCCGCAGGTATTACCCGGAATTACCGTTCACCATTTGACCATTTTTTACCTTAATTAACCCCCTTTTTAAGCAAAGTTAGTTTTTTTAGGGGGAGAAAAGACGCCCGAAGAATGTAACAGGGGGTCCAGTTTCGCGAAAGCGAAAAGTGGAAAGAATCTGGGGTGGGGCCCCCGGATTTTTCCAGCCGACAGGACCCCTGGTGATTTTATAGGCGTCTTTTCCATCGAAAATTTTGTAAAAGTAAAAATGCTGGGCCGCTACACCACTTCGTCGATTAGGTTCTTCATGATGTATTCCCGGCGCTCGGGGGTGTTTTTTCCCATGTAAAAATCCAGGACCTGGGGGACGGTCCGCAGGGTATTCACGGAAACCGCAACCAGGTGCATGTTCTCCCCGATAAACTGGCCGAATTCCTTGGGGTTGATCTCCCCCAGTCCCTTAAAGCGGGTTACCTCGCTGCCGGAACCCAGCTCCGCCACAATCGCGTCCCGGTCCTTTTCGGTGTAGCAATAACGGGTTTCTTTCTTGGTCCGCACCCGGAACAGGGGGGTCTCCAGAATAAAAATCCGCCCTGCCGTTACCAGTTCTTCGAAGTAAGAAAGAAAAAAAGTAAGGAGCAAATTTCTGATATGGAAGCCGTCAAAATCCGCGTCGGTGGCGATAACGATTCTGCCGTAACGGAGCCCGGAAGGATCATTTTCTATCCCCAGGGCCATCATCATGTTGTAGAGTTCGTCATTTTTATAAATGGCGGCCCGCTTTTTGCCGAACATATTTTCTACTTTTCCCCGGAGGGCGAAAATGGCCTGGGTCATCACATCCCGGCTGGAAACCATGGAACCGGCGGCGGAATCCCCTTCGGTAATAAAGATGGTGGAATTCTCCCCCTCTTTGCCGTCTTCCAGGTGGAACTTGCAGTCCTTGAGTTTGGGAATTTTAAGGGCGATTTTTTTCGCCGCCTCCCGGGCTTCTTTTTTGAACTGGTTAAGCTCGGTCCGCAGGCTTTCGTTGGCCAGAATCTTCCGCTCCAGGGCTTTGCCGGCCTCCTGGTTTTTGTGGAGCCAGTCCTCCACCGCTTCCCGGGTCTCCTGGACTATCCAGGAGCGGATGTCCGAATTCCCCAGCTTGTTCTTGGTCTGGCTTTCAAAAACGGGGTTCTTGATTTTTACCGCCACCGCGGCAATCGTACCTTCCCGGATATCTTCACTGCGGTAATCTTTTTTGAAGTATGCCTGAATACCCTTGAGGAAGCCTTCTTTGAAGGCGGAAAGATGGGTTCCGCCGTCGCTGGTAAACTGGCCGTTCACAAACGAAAAATACTCCTCCCCGTAGTTGTTGGTATGGGTAAAGGCGAATTCCAGGGAGCCCGTGCCGGCGGCGGGGGCCTTCCCCTTGTAATATCCCATAGGGTAGAGATTTTCTTCCCCCGTTTCTTCGGCCAAAAGATCGTAGAGCCCCCGGCCGGAGAGGAACTGCTTGCCGTTAAAGGCCAGGGTAAGGCCCGCGTTAAGGTACGCGTAATTCTGAATTCGCCGTTCCACAAATTCAACGTTGAACCGGAAATCCCCGAATACCTGGCTGTCCGGGACAAATTCGACAAAGGTGCCGTCCTTCTGCACGGCGGCGCCTTTGGCGGCGGGGGGGACTTTCCCCTTCCGCTCGGCCTTTAAGATGCCCCGTTCAAAGACCGCCTCCGCAAATTGCCCCTGCCGGACGGATACCACCCGGAAGCGGGAAGACAGGGCGTTCACCGCCTTGGTTCCCACCCCGTTAAGGCCCACGGAAAACTGGAACACGTCGTCGTTGTACTTGGCCCCGGTGTTGATCACCGACACACATTCCACCAGCTTCCCCAGGGGGATGCCCCGGCCGTAGTCCCGGACCTTGACCAGCGCCCCGCCCGGCTGCTCCTTTATCTGAATCTCAATGAACTTTCCGTTGCCCATGATAAACTCGTCAATGCTGTTGTCGATAACTTCTTTAAGCAGCACGTAGATTCCGTCATCGGGGTTGCTGCCGTCCCCCAGCCGGCCGATGTACATGCCGGTCCGCAGGCGTATATGTTCCAGGGATGAAAGAGTTTTTACTTTGGATTCGTCATAGACGGCCGCCCCGGAGGTCCCGGAGCCCGGAACGGACTTTTTTTGTGCTTTTACTGCCATGACAGCGGCGGCCTCCACCTACAAAAGTTTGGAAAGTTCTTCAATGCGGGCTTCGGTTTCTTCGATTTGTGCGTTTATTTCCCTAATCCGCTCTTCCGCACGGGTTATGCGCTGCTGCTGTTCCGTAACGGCCCGTTTCATCTTTTCAATTTCCGCTTTTTTTTCGTCAATCGTGATGGCGGTCTTAAGCTTTTCGATTTCCCGGTTATATCCGGCAATGGTTTCCCGGTGCTGCCTGCCCGCCTCGATGATCTGCTGATCCTCCGGCTGAAAAAGCCCCTGAAACTCCTGCCCCTGGCCCGCAGCCTGTTCCCCCAGGCGGCGGTACACCGTTTTAAGTTCCGAGCGGATAAATGCAATGTGCTTTTCCAAATTCTGGATTCGTTTGAGGGGCCCGCCTTCCGCTCCAAAGGCGACTTTAAGGCGGCGGCGTTCTTCCCGCAGTTCCTCCAGAACCCGGATCCGGGCGGCGGCGCTTTCCTTCATGTCCCGCAGGGAGCGGACCGCATCTTCCACATCGTGGCCGAAGACCAGGGCTTCATGCTCCGGGGCGGCCAGTTGTTCCCCCGCCGCAATGTAGACCTTTTTCAGGCTGCTCTGATGTTTTGCCGCCAAGGCCCGGTATACCGTCCCCTGGGTGTTCCTTCCAACCCAGCCCAAAAACCCCGGCCCGGCCCGATCTTCCAACTCGTCCAGTTTAGCCTTTGCTTCTTCCAGCCGGGGGATTATCTGATTCGCCTGCTGCCGGTAAAGCCCTAACACGGAAACAAAGCTTTCTTCTTGTACCGCATCCCGCCCCACATCGGCGCAGGCGCCGGGAATTTCCGCCTTCAGGGCGGCGTCTTCCCGTTCTTCGGACAAAATCTCCGCATCCAGATCGCTCAGCCGCCGGTTGTCCGCCTCCGCAAGCTGTATAAGGTCCTGGGAATCTGCAATTTCCTTCTGAAACTTCAGGTATTCCTCCGCCGTTTCACCCAAAAGAGTTTCCTGGCCGGGAAAACGGCTGAACAGGGCCTCCCCGAAGTCCTCGTACAAAATCTCCAGGGAGCGCAGGGATTCTTTTTTCTTGAATTCCAGCTCGCCGATGGTTTTTTTCCGCTCGTCCATATCTTTATTATAAGTTAAAGACATTTTTCTTGACAATCGGCTCATGTCCGTTCCATCATGTTTACAACCCAAACGCATTCTGGAAAAGGAGTCCCTATGAGTTACAGTACAAACAGTATCAAAAATGTATCTATCGCAGGTCATGGAGGGACCGGCAAGACAAGCCTTTTTGAACGCCTCCTGTTTGCCGGCGGGGTAATTTCCAGGCCGGAAACCGTCGATTCGGGAAAAACCGTAAGCGATTCTTCCCCCGAGGAAGCGGAACGGAAAATATCCATCCATACCGCCCTGGCCCATGTGGAGCAGGACGGCAAGAAGATCAATATCTTCGACACCCCCGGATCTTCGGACTTTATCGGGGATGTAATCCTGAGCTTCCGGTCCAGCGAATTCGCCGTCCTTACGGTTGACGGCCGGGTGGGGGTTCAGATTGAAACCATCAAATTGTGGCGCAACCTTGAGGGCCGTCAAAAGCCCCGGGGCTTCTACATTACCAAGCTGGACGATGAACGGGCGGATTTTAAGAAGATTCTGGAAGATATTAAAGACAAGTTTAAACTAGAACCCGTCCCCTTTACCCTGCCTATGGGACAGGGGGCAGGCTACAAGGGCATAATCGACATACTTAACGAAAAGGCCTGGTTTGTTCAGGGAGACGGAACGGCCCTGGAAAAAGAGGGGGAAATACCCCCGGAGTACCGCGAAGAAACCGCCGCCGCCCGGGAACGCCTTATCGAAGCCGCCGCCGACGGCGATGACGCGCTGATGGAACACTACATCGAAAAGGGCTCCCTTGACGCCGGGGAAATGCACGACGGACTTATCGAGGCTATGGCGGATCACAAGTATGTACCTGTCTTTGGCGGTTCGGCCGTTAAAAATTCGGGCCTTTTCCCGTTCCTCAAGTTCGCGGCGGACATTGCCCCCCTGCCAGGCACAGCGAAGGATATTGCCCTGGACGGAGAAGGCAAAAAACTGGAAGTACCGGTGGACCCGGACAGGCCCCTTGCGGCCCTGGTAATCAAGACCACCTACGATCAGTTCTCCGGGAAGCTTTCCTGGGTCAAGGTGATCACCGGCAAACTCCTGCCGGAGACCGAGGCCCTGAATGTTTCAGAAAGCAAGAAGGAGAGGATCGGCAAGCTGTACCTGTGTACGGGGAAAAAACTTGAGGAAGTTAAGGAACTGGCCGCCGGGGACGTGGGGATCATCGCCAAGTCCGCAAGCCTTAAAACCAACGACACGTTGAGCGCCGGGGATGCGGGCCTGAATTTCCTGCCCCTGCAGCTTCCCGAACCGGTCCATTCGGTGGCGGTAACGGCGGTCCAAAAGAAAGAGGAAGACAAACTGGGGGAATCCCTGATCCGGGCCGCGGAGGAGGACCGTACCTTCAGCTACTCCTTCAATACGGAAACCAAAGAGACGGTGATCTCCGGCATGGGGGAACTCCAGATCAACATCATCCTGGACAAGATACGGCAAAACCAGAAGATAGAGATGGAAACCCATATACCCCGGGTTGCCTACCGGGAAACCATCGGCAAGAAGGCAAGCGCCGAGTACACCCACAAGAAACAAACCGGCGGCCACGGCCAGTACGGCAAGGTTGTGCTGGACATTGCCCCCCAGGGCCGCGGGGAAGGCTACAAATTTGAAAACAAAATTTTTGGCGGGGCGGTTCCCCGGAACTACATCCCCGGCGTTGAAAAGGGGGTTGTCGAAGGCATGGCCCGGGGTACCATAGCCCAGTACCCGGTGGTGGACGTGGAAGTGGCCATCGTGGACGGCAAGTACCACCCGGTGGACTCCTCCGAACTGTCCTTTAAGCTGGCGGCCAGGAACGCCTTCCGGGAGGCCATGCGCCAGGCCGGCCCCACCCTGCTGGAACCTGTCATGAACCTGACGGTCTTTGTGGAAGACAAGTACCTGGGGGACGTGATGAGCGATCT
>JAIRXT010000270.1 GCA_031268125.1 Treponema sp.
TTTGCAGAATGGGCGGCACACTACGAAAAAAGCATTGGGTGGAATATATTAAACGGAGATGTGGTTGATTTGGGAGAGGGTTACCTCTCCGAAACAGTTAAAAAAAATACGGCGCCGCCCACCGCCGGTTTATACGATTTTTATGATTTTCTGCAAGGTTTAGGCATTGATCTGGTGTATGTCCAGTGTCCGCATAAAATTGCCCCGGATGACGCTATAAGCGGCATAGTGGATTTTTCAAATGAGAACGCCGATGATTTATTATCCGCCTTATCTCTAAAGCAGATTCCCTTTCTTGATTTACGGAAAAATATCCGGGAAGAAAATCTGGATCACCATGGTTTGTTTTATAAGACCGATCATCATTGGAAGGCGGAAACCGGATTATGGGCAAGCGCCATCCTTATGAACTACCTCAATGAACAGCATGGGTTTAGCTTTGATGTGCGCGGCCCTGAACACTACCTTTACACAACCTATAAGGACTGGTTCGTTGGTTACCTGGGTAAAAATGTTACTTTGGCACATACGCCGCCGGAAGATTTTGTACTTATATCCCCAAAGTTTGATACGGATTTTTCAGTAACCATTCCCGAACTGAACCTTGATGCCCGGGGTAATTTTGATGTTTTGATAGATTATCGTATGCTTGACAGAAAAGATTACTATACCCTAAATCCTTATGGCGCGTATGTCTATGGGGATAGACAGGTTATAACGGTTCATAACAATCTTGTCCATGACGGCAGGAAAATACTTGTGATTAAGGATTCTTTTGCCGAGGTTGTTACTCCATTTTTAAGTACGGGGGTGGAAGAACTCCATATCCTTGATTTGCGGCATTTTAACGGCAGCGCGAAGGCGTATATAGAGAAGCACCGGCCCGATATTGTTGTGGTACTGTATGATCCAGCGGTTATAGATGATATGGAATACGGGATGATGTTCGATTTTAGATAGGGAACAAACGCGCTGTACTCTGGCCCCCCCTACAGAAGATCCAGTTTGAACTTGGGGCGGCGGTAGCGGTTGTTTTCGATGAAGTCGAGGATTGGTTTGTCTACTACGCCGGGGTCAACGATGATTGCCCGGGGTTCTTCTACTCGCAGTTCAATTACAGCAGCGGAAAGGAAAGGTTCTATGGGCCCTCTGCCTTTCCCGTATGTGGCTGCCCAGAAGCGCCTGAGCTCAGTATCTTTACTTCCGGCCGCTACGATACAAGCAGGAAGGCTCTGGCTTTCCGGGCGGAGGGAATGGAACCGCCCGGTTTTTACCTGTGGGACGATGCGGTCCCCGGCGCTATCGGGGATATGCTTTTGGCCTTTTAAGGCTTGCTAAACCTGTTAAACGGGTGTATGTTTGAAGCATGAACGACAAACCTTCAAAAATAGTACATTATGGGTTTAATTGCTAATCATGCAGGTAATGTTACACCCCATACCGGGGAAATATCTTGACCGCCTTGATGGTCCTACAAAAGAGCGCATTAAAACCGCTTTGCAAAGCCTGGGGAAAGAACCACCGGAAGGTGATATAGTATCGTTATCGGGACAGCCAGGATGTTTCAGGGTGAGGATAGGAGGCTACCGGGTTTTATATCTGGTAAGGGATAATGCTATTTTTGTAACACACATTGAGCCGAGGGGCCAGGCGTATACGAAAAAAACCATATCAAAGAAGGGTAGAGGGAAATAATGACCACAGCAGTTTTAAGAAAAGAACTCCATAATTACATTGACGAATTGCCGGACTGTAGTCTTCCGGCATTAAAGCCGCTTTTATCATTTCTTGTTGAACCGCCTTACTCCATTGAACCGGCAAGCCCGGAGGAAAGAGCTATGATCAACGAGCGGATAGAAGACTACGAAAAAGATCCGAAAAGCTGGATGCCGCTTGAGAGCATAAAGTAACATTGTATTTCCGGCGGGAAATAAGGAACTTGATAAGCTGGCCTGAGATCTTGAAAAAAAAATTTCCCGGATAGCCACGGATTTAATCGCCGCCCAGTCACACAAAACAATCGCCGGTACTTTGCCGCTGGACGAACAAAACCGGCTGGACATGTACAAACAGGAATACGATTTTGAAGCGGCACTGGGTCGTTTGCAGCGATCTGACGAAGAACACGAAGGACTTTTGGGGGGTAGCCGAACAAAAAACCCTGGGGGGCTTGTTGTTTTTGGGACCCGATGGGTTTTTTGTGAGGCGGAGGGGGGGCCAGATCAAATTTGGTGCCTGGCAACGAATTTCCGTGGTAGCGGGCCCCCCCTACAGAAGATCCAGTTTGAACTTGGGGCGGCGGTGGAGGAGTTCGTCGTAGCGGCGGATGCCCTCGTTGTAGCGGCGCTCGGTTTCCAGGGTGGAGGGGGGGCCGTGGGCGGGGAGGACGGTGAAGTCCCCGGGGAGGGAGAGGATCTTGCTGCGCAGGGCCATCATCTGTACGGCGGCGCCGTAGGCGTTGGAGGTGCGGCCTACCAGGCCCGCGGTGAGGGAATCGCCGGTGAAGAGCAGGCGGTCGATGCGGAACGCGGCGGAGTCCGATGAATGGCCCGGTATGGCGAGGACTTCGACATGGAAGGGGCCGGCGTTGAAGCTTTGTCCGTCCCGGACCATGGTGGTTTTGTGTTCCCGGATGTAGGGGTTGATGGCGAATATTTCGGTGTTGTAGATGCGTTTGAGGGTCCGCAGGCCCCGGACGTGCTTGATGTGATCGTGGGTTACGAGGACTCCCTGGAGGCGGTAGCGATTGTTTTCGATGAAGTCGAGGATCGGTTTGTCTACGACGGCGGGGTCAACGATGATTGCCCGGGGTTCTTCCGGGGCTTCGGTTCCCAGGATATAGCAGTTGCTGAATCCGTAGCTGCAGTAATGAAAAAAGAGTTTCACCCTATTCCCCAATCTCGAAGATTGCCTCTTCGGTGTTGGAGGCTTTGAAGGACACGTCTTTTTGTATGGTCTTGATAAAATAAACCCGTTTGAGGTTGCAGTTTATAAAGTCGGTACGGGCCAGGTCGGCGTTGATGAAGCGGCTGTTGTAGAGATCCGAATTGTTGAAGGTGGTCTCCGTGATCACTGATCCGCCGTAGTTGATGTGGATGAGGTTGGATCCTTCAAAGGTACAATCGCTGATGCTGGACCCGGCGAAGGACAGGAATTCCAGGTCCGAACCGGAAAAATCGCAGTTCTTGAAGGTGCAGAAATCGAAAAACAGCATCCGCATCCGGGTCTTGGTGAACAGGCACATGGAGAAGCTTGCGCCGGAAAAATTACAGCCGAAGAATTTACGGTGGGAAAAATCCATGTCCTCGAAGCAGAGGCCGCAGGCGGAAAGGTCTTTGATCTGTTCCTGCCCGGTGATGCCGGCGCCTATCCGTTCCGCCTCTTTCCGGGAATCCGCTGCGTGGATGGAGCAGGTGTTGGCACCGCTGATGGCCGGCCTTCCGCAGCCTGCGGCGCAGGGGCTGAGTACAAACATGGTTCCGTTATAGTCCAAAACGGGGGCTTGGTAAATCCGGGGATTCCCGGTTAGAATCACCGTATGTGCTGGTACTGCGCCGCGCCGGTCAGCGCTCCTGAACCTATTGGCCGTTCTCTGCGCTGTGAATCCTGCGGGAGGGATATCCGTTCCTGCCGGAATTGCCGTTTCTACAGTCCCGGGTCATCGGGGGACTGCCGGGAACCCCAGGCCGCCGCGGATCCGCCCCGGGACCGGGAGCGGGCGAATTTTTGCGAGTGGTTTTCCCTGGATCCCGGGCTCCGGTCCTTTGGGGCGGGGTCCGGGCCGGGGCAAAAATCCGCGGACATGCAAAAAAGCGAAAAAGACCGGGAAGACGCCCGGCGGGCCTTTGACAATCTTTTTACGACAAATGGATAGGCGTCCTGTTGCGTTTCTGGATTCCGGCATTGGGGGTATTCCCTACTGCAGGAATTTTGTGTCCCGTAATCCGGGGGAACCGGTGGTGTACCTGGCGGATCACGCCCACTTCCCCTACGGCCAGCGGAGCAGGGAGGAACTGCAGGGGATTCTGAAGGGGATTACGGAGGACCTGGCGGTCAGGGAGGACCCGAAGATGCTGGTCCTGGCCTGCAATACCGCCACGGTTTCGGCGCTGTCTTTTTTGCGGGATAGTTTTCCCCGTTTGATCTTTGTGGGTACGGTTCCCGCCGTTAAGCCTGCGGTGCTCAATTCAATGACCCGGCGTATCGGGGTGCTGGGGACCCGCAGAACTGTTGACGATCCCTACATTCAGGAACTGGCGGATCGCTATGGCGGGGGGGTAAGGATCTTCCCCGTGGCTGCCCCGGAGCTGGTGGAATTTGTGGAGTACCGCTACGGCGGGGCGGGGGCGGAGGAGAGGCGGCAGGCTGTTCTTCCCTACCTGGCGCAGTTCAGAAATCTTGGGGTGGACGGGGTGGTGCTGGGCTGCACCCATTTTCTTTTTCTTTTGAAGGAATTCCGGGAGGAGGCCGCGCCGGATCTGCGGGTCTACGATTCGGTGGAGGGGATTACCCGGCGTATTGAATCCCTCCTGGACGGGAGAGGGCGGGCCGGGGGTCCGGGCGGCGGCCTTGCCGAAGCCCCGAGCCGGCCGGCTGAAGCTCCGGCGGGGGGAGGGACGGCCGAAACTCCGGCAGGGGGAGGGACGGCTTTTCGCCGTTTTTATGTTCGGGAGGGGCCGCAGCAAGGGCCGCCGCACGGGCCGCTGCCGCCGGGGGGGGAATCCCCCTGGCCTGCCCGGGCGGCCGAAATGGGTTTTGAGTTGATGAAACTATGAACGGTCTGGTGATCCGCGGTTCCCACAGTGTCTTTACTGTCCGCATTGACGGAGAAGAGGAGGAGAAGCGTTATCTGGAATGCCGGATAAAGGGGAAGATTCTCCGGGGTGTGGATTCGTACTACAACCCCCTGGCCCCCGGGGACCGTGTGCTGGTGGAGGCGGCGGGGCCGGAGGGCCGGATTACGGCGCTTATGGAACGCCGCACGATCTTTGCACGGAAAAACCAGAAGGCCCTAGGGCCGGGGCCGGGCCGGGAGGCCCAGATACTGGCGGTCAACGCCGATCTGGTGCTGGCCGTAACCACCCCCGCGTCCCCTCCGTTCAGGCCCCGCTTCCTGGACCGCCTCCTGATCCAGGCGGAGGCCGCGGGAATCCCCGCTTTGATCCTCCTTAACAAGCAGGATCTGTGGGGCGGGGAAGATGGGGAAGAACCGCCGCGGGACATAGAGGAGAGGCTTGAGGACTTCCGGCGCTGCGGCTATCCGGTGCTGAGGATCTCCGCGAAAACGGGTGAAGGGCTGGGGGAACTGTGGGAGCGGATCCGGGGCAGGACCGCCGTACTGGCCGGCCAGTCCGGGGTGGGGAAGTCCAGCATCATCAACGCATTGTTTCCCCGGGCGGGGGCCAGGGTGGGGGCCCTGAACGAAAAGTACGACCGGGGGAACCATACCACCACTCTGGGGGAGCTTATCGAGATTCCCGGAGGGCCGGGGGATTCCGGGGAAACCTTTATCATCGATACCCCCGGTTTAAGGCGCTTTGTCCCCCAGGGGATCAAGGCGGGGGAGCTTGTCCTGTATATGAGGGAATTTGCCCCCCTGGCGGGGACCTGTACCTACGGTCTTTCCTGCAGCCACCGCAACGAAGCGGGCTGTAAGATTCTGGAGGCCCTTTCCGCGGGCCGCATCCACAGGGACCGCTACGACAGTTTTCTTCGCCTTTCAGAGGAGTTGAGGGAGGGCCGGAAATGAACGAGAGAACTTACCGGCTGCTGGAGTACGGCGAAATAACCGGCCGCCTGGGGCGCTGTGCCCTGAGTGAGGAGGCCGCCGCCGGGATCAGGGCAGAAGAGCCCCTCCGCGAAGCGGAGGAGGTGGAGGCCCTGAAGCTCCGGGTTTCCCTGATTCTCGATCTGATGAAACGGGAGGCGGGGGAACCCCGGGAACGGCTTCCCTCTGTCCTTCCCATCCTTCCCAAGCTGGCGGTGGAGGGGGCTGTTCTGGAGATCGACGAGGTCTATGCCCTGGGGATCTTCGCGGAGAGGGCGGAACGGCTTAAATCCTGGCTTCTCAAGGTTCCCGGCGAATCCGGCCTGGGGGAAACCCTGGCCGCCCTGCCCGATTGTTCCGCCCTGGTCCAGCGTGTGTTCCAGCTTATCGACCGGGAGGGAAAGCTCCGGGATCTGGCCGAATTCCGGGCCCTTAAGCGGCGGATTGCGAATCTGCGGGGGGAGCGTGAGGCTGCGGTGGCCCGCTATTCGGCCACCGAGGAGAGCAGGCGGATGCTCCAGTCTTCTCTGCCATCACAGCGGGACGGCAGGCTGGTGCTGGCGGTAAAGGCGAATTTCCGGGGCCGGATCCGGGGCATTGTCCACGAGGTATCGGCCACGGGACAGACGATCTTTGTGGAACCGGAAGAGGTGGTCGAGAAAAACAACAGCATCCTTATCGAAGAGCGGGCTTTGGACGCGGCGATCCGCCGGGCCCTGCGGGAAATGACCTCCGTTATCGCCGAACAGCGGGAGGACCTTGCCGCCCTTCACCGGGGCATTGTGGCCCTGGAGATCCTCCGGGCCAAGGCCCGCTATTCCCTGGAAACCGGGGGGAACTTCGCCCCGGCGGGGGGCGGCGCTTTGTCCGGCGAATCGCAAGGCGAACCGCCCGTGGTCCTGCGGGGGGCCCGGCACCCGCTGCTGGAGGCCGCCGTCCCCGTCGATCTGGTGATGGGAAGGGGAGTACGGACGGTCATCGTAACCGGCCCCAACACGGGGGGCAAGACCGCTGCCCTAAAAACCCTGGGGCTCCTTGCCCTGATGAACCAGAACGGCCTGGCCTTACCGGCGGCGGAGGGGAGTTCCCTGCCGGTTTTTGACGGAATCTACGCGGATATTGGGGACGAGCAGTCCCTAAGCCAGTCCCTGTCCACCTTCTCCGGCCACATGGTAAATATCGCCGCTATTGCCGCCGCCGCTACCGCCAACTCCCTGGTGCTGCTGGACGAGCTTGGCTCCGGCACGGACCCGGAGGAGGGCAGCGCCATCGCTATGGCGATTCTGGATTACCTTATCGAAAAAAAGGTCTGCCTTGTCGTTACCACCCACCACGGAATTCTTAAAAACTACGGCTACACCCGGGAGGGGGTGGAGAACGCCAGCATGGAATTTGACGGCCGCACCCTGTCCCCCACTTTCCGTATCCTCATGGGGATTCCCGGCGAAAGCCGGGCCCTGGACATCGCCGGCCGGAACGGCCTCCCCCCGGCCATTGTGGAAAAGGCCCGGTCTTATGTGGCGGAGGAGCGGGCCGACGTGTCCGCTTTGATCCGGGGGCTCCGGGATAAACACCGGGAACTGGACTGCGGGCAGGAATTTGTCCGCTCGGAGGAACTGCGGCTGCGGGAACAGCGCCGGAAGGCGGATCTGCGGGAACTGCGGCTGCGGCAAAAAGAGGCGGAACTCAAGGAGCGGGGCCTGGGACAGGTGGGGAGCTTCCTTTCCGAAAGCCGCAGGACTCTGGAAAACCTGGTGCGGGAACTGCGGGAGGGGGAGATAAGCCGGGAAAAGACCCTCAAGGTAAAGGAATTCCTTGCGGGCATGGAGGAGGCCGCCGGGATTTTTGAAGCCCAGTTGGAAGAGGAAAAGGCGGAAACAACGGAGTTACAGGACCGGATTACGCCCCCCCGGACGGCGGAAACCCCGGCGGAAGGTCTCCGGCTGGAACCGGGAGCGGAGGTCCTGGCCAGGGGGCGCCGGGGCCGGATTCTGCGGCAGGACCGCAAGAACGGCGCCCGGTGGATAGTGGAAATAGGTTCCCTCAAGCTCAGCATGGATGCGGAGGAACTGGTCCCTGTCCCGGCGGGCCCCGCCCGGCCCCTGATCGCTTCCCTGGACCTTGCCGCGTCCTCCGGCGCCCGGCCGGAACTGTCCCTGCGGGGCATGCGCTTGGAAGAAGCCCTGGATGCCCTTAGGCATCAAATTGACGCGGCGGTTTTGGCGGGGCTCCGCGAGTTCGCCGTTGTCCACGGCAAGGGGGAGGGGATTCTGCAAAAAGGTGTCCACGAGTACCTCCGCAGCGAAAACGCCGTGGCGGACTACTACTTCTCCCGCCCCGAACTGGGGGGATTCGGCAGGACGGAAGTCATCCTCAAATAGCCCCCGCGTTTGCCCAACCGTACCTACGCGTTCGCCTGGGGAGAATCGGGGTGTATCTGCATAAATTCTATGCGGTTACCGTCGGGGTCCGTTACCCAGGCTTGCGTGTTTTTGTCGGCCCCCACGTTTGGTTCGATCATGATGGGGTAATTTTTGGACCGCAGCGTTTCAACCGTGGCGAAAACATCATCGCAGGCAAGGCAGACATGGGTGGAACCGTAGGACTGCCAGGTATTGGCCCGGACCTGCGTACCGCCCCGCATAAGTTCCCAGACCTGGCCGTTTCCCGCATCAAGACAGCTGATCCAGGGCTTTCCGTCCTTTTCGATAGGCGGAAGCTCCTTCATTCCCAGCTTATCCCGGTAGAAATCCAGGGCCTTGTTGATATCCGAAACCACAAAGGCCGCATGATCAATACCCAGAATCTCATCCCTGCCGCCGTAGGCCGCCTCCCCTTTGAGTTGGCGAATCTCAACCCCGTTGCCCTCAGGATCGTCGATCCAAAGATTCAAACCATCCCCGTGAAAAGGTACGGGCTTTGTGTCCGCCTTTACATAGGCGCCCGCCGTAAGACGAGCCAGCGGGGATTGCAGTTTGGTATAGGTGATACACCAGTGATTAAAGCCGATCTGGGAGGGAGCGTAATTCTGGTCCCTGTCCACGACTCCGTCGTAAAAAAGTTCAACAAACGCGCCGGGGGCAATCTTCAGGTAAATAATCCAGGGACTGCCGTCTTCCCGGTGGAGTTCAAAAGCCTTTTTCAGCCCTAAACCGTTTTGATAAAAATCAAGCATTTTGTCCATGTTCAGAACATTAACCGCGTTGTGAGCTATTCCGGTAACCATATCCGTCTCCTTTCCAGCTTGAAATTAACACCAATACTACCATACGTGATACACATTGTTCGATAGCTAAAAGTTATCGAACAATTTCCTTAAAAAACTTTACCGGGATCCGGCGCCGTAGATACGGTCGAGATCGTCAAGTATCTGCCTGCCCCCTGCCCGCAGGTAATCCTGGACAAAGGTATCAAAATAATCTACCGGCCGCTGGCCCGTGATGATCTCGGTGAAAGTTTGGTCGATTATTTTTTCAAGGGAAGAACCAAAATCAATGAGGCTTTGAGGCTGCTCCGCCCCAAGATAACTTTCGACCATGTTACCCGAAGACCGGTATTGGTTCATGATAATGGTCATGGCCATATCCGGCGCGTACTGTCCCCAGCGCCCGTAGGTATCTGCGTCCTTCCCCCGGGGGCTTGTCTGGAACGCAAGAATCTTGTTGTACCAGTCCAGAATAGTCGGCGCGAGGCCGGCGGGGTTTTTCTTCGACAGGGCATCGTAGAGAATGGGCTGAACCCGTACCTCCTGAGGCTCCGCGACCCAGGCCGGATTAAACCGGTACTGTTCCTGATCGTTATATACAAGCCGGTCGGCGTCGGACTGGAAATCGTTGTTGAAAGCCATGTAGTGGTTTACCATCTTGACGACGGCTTCGGGATTCTTTACCCGAGAATTAATGACGACGATCTCTCCTGATGCTTTGTTGCTGTTATATCCGTACTTGGGCGTATAACCGGCTTTGACCGGAATTGGATAGGAATGGGTTGTTACCCAGTTGTTTTCTTCGGTATAGGCATAGTTCCAGGGAGACCATGTTCCCCACTGGGGACCGTAGGCCATCCCGAAACGGCCGCGGCTTATATCCTGCTGGATCTTGGTCATATCGGTGGTAATAAATTCAGGATCGATAAGCCCCTCCCGGTACATTTGCTGCAGTATCCGCAGCGCCTCTTTTACTTCCGGCTGAATATAAGGAGAGGTGATCTTGCCGTCCCTGCCCGGATAATACACATCGTAAGCGTGGGTCGGGATACCAAAGGCCGAAAGAAGCCCGCCGACGGTTCCGTGATCACGGACATTGATCAGCTTCTGCAGCCCCAGACCGTAGGTATCGTTATTTCCGTTACCGTCGGGATCCTTGAAGGTAAACGCCCGGGCAAGTTCAATCATATCCTCCACCGTTTTGGGCGGCTGCATATTCACGGCCTTAAGCCAGTCATCCCGAATCCACAAAAGCGGTGCAAACTGTTCGTTTCCGTTGAAGGGCGGAATGCCGTACATCCTGCCGTTAACCCGCACATAGTCAAAGGACGAAGAATACCTTTCCAGGGTATTCTTCAGATCCGTTCCGGCGTACTGAGCAAAGGCATCGGTAATATCGGCCAAATACCCGGCATCTACCGCCTGCTTGAACTGCCGGTAGTTGTCAATCCGCAGAATATCCGGGAGATCCCCGGAAGCCAGCGCCAGATTTACCTGGTTCTGATAAGCCTGGGTTTCCCAGTTGGCCGTAAAGGCAATTTTTACATCAATGTTCAGATCGTTTTTGATCTTCCGGGACCAGATATTGTTCTCGTAGGTGTCGCCGTTCAGAAATTTCTGAACCGAAGACGAATTAACACCCCAGGTAAGGGCAAGGGTTTCCTTGTACTTTCCTACCGGTCCGGGTTCGGCTTCAATAACCTTCGCGGCCGCTCCCCGGTCGTTTCTGCCCCCCGCCATAAGAAGCGCCGCAAACCCGGTAACAAGGGCCGTAAAAAACACCAATTTCTTCATAAAAATCCTCCATGAAAAATATATGAACCGGCCGCTGAAACGCGGTCAAATTCCTTTATCCCTTCACGCTGCCCATGACAAGGCCGCTGGCAAAATACTTTTGTAAGAAGGGATACACGCACAGAATCGGTACGGTCCCCAGGAAAAGCTGAGCCGCGGCGCTGGTACGGGCGTCAACCATTGCAAGCAGGGTCAGGAGGCTCTGGCTGACATTGCGGGTGTTGGTAAAGAAGACCTCCGGCTTAATGACCACGGTTTGGAGATAGGTTTGCAGCGGGTAATGTTCAACCCTCGCCATGTAGATAAGGCCGTCAAACCAGCTGTTCCAGTGCCCCACAAAGGCAAAGAGGGCCACCGTGGCTATGGTAGGGGTAGAGACCGGCAGAATTATCCTGAGCAGGGTTTGTATATGGTTTGCCCCGTCAATGTAAGCCGCCTCGCTTAACTCCTTGGGAAGGCCGCGCATGTAGTTCATCACCACCAGCATGCTGAATACCGGAACCGCCCCCGGCAAAACCAGGGCCCAGATGGTATCCCGAATCCCCGTATACCTGACCACCAGGTACGAGGGAATAAGGCCGCCGCTAAAAAGGATGGTGAGAACAAAAAACCAGGAATAGAAGGATCGCATCCTGAATTCATTTTTTTCTTTTGACAGGGGATAAGCGGTAAGTACGATAAGCACCAGATTGATGCCGACCCCCAGTATTACCCGCTGGACAGAAACAAACAGGGCCTTTAAGAAGGCCGAGTTATAGGTGATGAACTTATAGGAACTGATAGTAAAACCTACGGGCCAGAACGATACCTGCCCCATAGCCACGGCGTTCTTGTTGCTGAAGGAAATCGCCAGCAGGTTGATGAAAGGCAGAACGCAGATAAGGGAAATAAGCATAAGGTATACGATAGTGATCGCCATAAAAACTTTTCTTCCGGGAAGCGTCCTCATAATTACCCCTTAAAAAATCCGGTAACCGGCGAGTTTGTCCGCCAGGTAGTAGGAAACGACAATGAACACAAAAGAAATCCCCGACTTAAAAAGCCCCGCGGCGGTGGAAACCGCAAATTGGGCGTTCTGTATGCCCATGCGGTAGATCATGGTATCAAGAATATCCCCCGTGGAATAAACCGCCGGGTTATACATGTTGAAGATCTGATCAAACCCGCCGTTCAGGATATTTGCCATGCTCAGGACGGTCATCAAAATTATGGTACTTGTTATACCCGGGAGGGTGATATGCCAGGTCTGTTTCCACCGGTTCGCTCCGTCGATAACCGCCGATTCGTACAGGGAAGGATCGATGGAAGTGAGGGCCGCAAGGTATATAACCGATCCAAAACCGAAGCCCTTCCAGATATCCGTAATGATCATGGTAAAGGGGAACCATTGGGGATTACCCAGAAAAAATATGGGCTCAATCCCCAGCCCGGACAGTCCCTGGTTTACAATGCCCCTTGTGGGGGAAAGAATATCAATAAATATGCCCGACAGGATGATCCATGAAAGGAAATTCGGCAGGTACACCATGGTTTGAAAAATACGCCGGGCAGGTTTACTGTGGATCTCGTTAAGGAGCAGGGCAAACACCACCGGTACGATAATTCCGCCGATCATCTTGAAAAACGATATAAAGATCGTATTGCCGATGACCTGCCATGTATCGGGCAGCAAAAAAAGGGTCCTGAAATTTTGCAGCCCCACAAAGGGAGAACCGAAGAGCCCGTTGGTCGGCACAAAACGCTGGAAGGCAATACCAATACCCGCCATAGGCAGGTAGCTATAGATAAACACTAAAACGATTGAAGGTATCAACATGAGATGCAGGGGCAGTTCCCGCAGTAATTTAACTTTTCTTGTTTCCGGGGTTATTTTCCCGGGTTTGGCCTCTTCAATCATGGCATGTTCCCCTTGTACCCTGTATGAATTTGAGGCTGTTCTAAAACCTGGGTTTTGGAACAGCCGCATCTGCTATCTTGCCGGATAGAGCTTGTCCAAATCGTTCAATACCTGCCGGCCGCCGGCGCGGAGCCAGTTTTGTACATAGGTGTCGTAGTAATCCACCGGGCGGGCCCCGGTGATAATCTCGGTAAAGGCCTGGAGGGTGATCTTCTGGAGGGAAGCATCGCTGTCGATAAGGCTCTGGGGCCATGTGGCGCCAAGGATGCTCTCCGTCATCCAGCCCTTGGGCACATACTGGTTCATAATGATGTACATGGAACCCTCGTTGGAGTACTGCCCCCAAAGGCCGTAGGCATCGGTACTCTTATTTACCCCCCGGGAGAAATCGTTGATCTGGTTGTACCGGCTGATCAGATTCTGGGGCATACCTTCGGGGCTGCCTTTGTCAAAAGCCGCCTGGAGCAGGGGTTGATAATTCGGCTCCTGGGGTTCGTTGATCCAGGCGGGCGTAAAACGGTACTGCTCATCGGCATCGTAGACCGCGTAGACCTCGTCGCTCATGTAGGGATTAACCGTGCGGTTGTAGAGGTTGAACATCTTGATCAGGGCTTCCGGTTTTTTACTCTTCGCGCTGATCACCGTAATATCACCGCCGGCCGCATTGCTGGGATAGCCGATCCCCGGAGTGATTCCCGGCTGAGTCGGGATGGGGTAGGGGTGGGCAATGACCCCCTGGGCGGCGAACAGCCCGTTCCAGGGCCACCAGGTACCCCATTGATGGCCGTATTCCATACCGGCCCTCCCGGACACAATATCTTCCGCGATCTTATTCGCATCCTTAACCGTAAATTCAGGATCAATGAGCCCTTCGCTGTACATCCGGGCCGCCACCCTAAGGGCATCTTTGGTACGGGGGTCCAGGTAGGCGTAGGTCATTGCGCCCCCGGCATCGCGGTAGTACATGGTGTGGGTAAAGGCGGGCACCCCAAAGGCGCTGAAAATACCGTGGAGATAGGCGAAGTTATCGCTCACCAGTTCGCTGTTCAGGGCAAGGCCGTAGGTATCGTTTTTTCCGTTGCCGTCGGGATCGTTAAAAGTAAAGGCCCGGGCTACCTGTATCATCTCGTCTATTGTGGCAGGCGCCTTCAGGTTGAGCCGCTTAAGCCAATCATCCCTGATCCAGAGCAAAGCCCCGAACTGGCGGTTATCATTAAGGGGCGGCACTCCGTAAAGCCTGCCGTCAACCGAAGCGTACTCAAAGGCCCCGGGATATTTCTCTTTGATCATCTTCATCCAGTCGTCGGCATATTGATCGTAGACCTGCGAAAGATCCGCCCACAGCCCCGCCTGGGCGCCCTGCTGAAAAAGCCGGTAGCTGCCTATCCGCATAATATCCGGCACGTCCCCGGAGGCAATGGCCAGGGTTACCTGATTTTCGTAGGCTCCCGATGCTCCGTCGGCGGAAAAAGCCACCCTAAGATTTATGCCCAGGTCCTGCTGATACTTACGGGACCAGACGTTGTTATCATACGTATCACCCTGTTTGAATTGCTGCACCGCCGAGCTGTTAATTCCCCAGCTTAGGGTAACAGGAGGGCTGTACTTACCCACCGGATTGTAATCCGCAGCCCCGCCGCTCCCGCCGGAAGCCGTTCCACCGCCCCGCTGACCGCCGGCATAGGCTGCAATCACCGGTACAACCAGGGCAAAAAATACTACGCACCGCTTTTTCATATTGTTCTCCTGTGAATTCCTGGGCTAAAAATGGTAACGTACACACTTTGGTGTTAACGTACACGCCAAAGGATTATATGCTCTTGCAAAGATGTCTGTCAAGGAAAAAAGGGAAAATTTCAGCAATTCCAAATTCAAAATTCCAAATCCGAAAAGAGCCGTAAAAAATTCACCGGGGGTCCTGTCGGCTGGAAAAATCCGGGGCCCCCACCCCAGATTCTTTCCACCGCCACCCCTCCAGCTTGTTTCGGCGCTCTTTTCGCCATTATCCCCATCGTGAATTACCTTAAGCCAAAGGGGTTAATCAAGGTAAAAAATGGTCAAACGGCTGCCGGTACGGTTTTACACTGCATAACGAGCCCGTACCTTTGACCATTTTTAGGTTGAACGGTTATTTTTTTGAATTTGGAATCGCTGCCTGCCGATATTTCACATAGAATGGATTCTTTTTTGAAGGCGGCTTTTGCCCTGACGCTGGTCTGTGTATTGCGCCTCCCCCTGGGGGCCTTGGATCTTCCCAGCGCCGCCATCGAAGACGATTCAACCCTGCGGATCTCCATTCGGGACGAGTGGTTCCGGGATACCGAAGACCGGATTATGGCAAAAGAGGCCGGAATCCAAACCCTGCCCGGCGGCGGCCGCCTGCAGATCCGCGCCGAGCGGAGCGCCGGTGAATTCGCCGTCATCCTGGCCCGGGAGCTTACCGGCCCCGGCGGCCAGGGTATGGGAACCTTCCCCGGCTGGGCCCAGGGTTCCTGGGTCTACGTCCGCAGCCGGGCGGACGGTTCCCCCTTGAGAATCCGCGTCTTCCTCCGCAGCGACCGGTCCACGTACATCCAGTTCAGGCCCCTTGACGGGGCACGCAGCCAGATGGACCTGGTGGTCTACGATGCCTATATCAGCCGTTCCCAGCCGGTGGCCGTATCCTTTGAGCGGCTTCTCAGTATGCCCCTGGAAACGGTGTACGCCCTCATGGGGGAAAATTTTAAGCGCCGCTACTTCGACCCGGACCCGGAAAACTACCGGGATTCCCTGCTTTTTATGAGCCGCCTGCGCCGGAAGCTCCCCGAACTTGCCTTCCGGGACGATGGGGCCGTCGACGCCCGGGGCGCTTATGTGTTTATCGAAACCCTGAAAGCCCAGGACGGGAAGGGCGGGTTGAACTGTTCAGGCTTTGTCAAATGGGTGGTAGACGGCATTTTGCGGCCCATTACCGGCCGGCGGCTCGATATTCCGGCCCTTAAAGCGCCCTTTGGGCAGCGGGGTTCCTCCTATACCGCAATCTGGGAAGACGTCCGGGACCCCTTTTTCGGCCTGGACTGGACCCGGAATCTGGCCGCCCAGGCATGGACCACCCTCCGTTCCTCTGCCTACGCCGTGCCGGAAGAATTTGAAGTCCGGGACTGGCCTTTTACCCAGTTGATCTACCGCAGCGAATCCGCCGCCGCCGTCCCCGTGCCGGATAGCCTTATGCCCGGCGTCCGGGTCCCTTCCCCTGTCCCGGCGCCGGCTTTGAAGGATTACCCCGGCTACCTGGAAAATTCCGGCTTTGGGGTGGAGGGGTTACAGCCCTTGCTTTACACCCTGGCCATCGATGAGCCGGGTTATATCTACCTAGCGTCGGTGAACGATGAAATAGGCCCCCCCGCCACGGCGGACAACCCCCGGGGGCTCCCCCGGCTTCGCCAGCACTTCCATGTGGCGGTCCTGGTCCCCTATTTTGACCGCTACGGCGGCTTCCAGATCGCCGTCTTTGAAAGCGCCGAAGAAACCCGCTTTTCCCGCTTCCGGGCACGCTACCCCGGCCACAACGTGAACCTGGTCCGCATCCCCGTGGAAGGCGCCTTCGACCCCTAGCAGCCTGTTGCACTTGTATATTTTTTGCATATAAATGCAAAAAATATTCGATAAATGGGCTGCTTTGGCAGTTTGTAAGGTAAAAATATTCATTTTTGTGAATATTTTTACTGTTTTATGCGCGAAGCGCAACAAACTGCTAAGTCCGCTGTTCAACCCCCCTGTACCAGCTCTTCCAGCGCTCCCCGGACCCCCAGGGTGTAAATCCGGCCCAGGCGGAAGGCAAAATCCTTCGCCAGGGCTTCCGGTTCCCCGGCCTCCGGCATACGGATGGCCCGCAGGAAGGCCGCCGGTTTTTCCCGCGCTTCCCCGGCCGCCGCGGAAAGCTCCGCCGCCGCCGGGTCGTCCAGGGGAATCGCCTCCCCCTTTTCGTCTTTGCCGCAGAGGAACCGGGCCCAGCAGGCCAGGGCCGTCGATACGGCCCCGTATTGACGGGGTCCCGCCCCGGCCCGGACCAGTTCCGCCAGCGGGGCCAGAATGGCGTTGGGAATTTTTTTGGACCCGTCCGATGCAAGGCGCAGAACCGTATCGGCAATGTTCCTGTTGGAAAAGCGCCGGATCAGGGTGTCCTTGTAATCCTCCATCCCCGGAATACCGGGTACCGCAGCCCCAATCTGCTCCATGTAGAAATCCCGGATAAAGCGCCGCAGCAGGGGGTCTTCCACCGCCTCTGCCACCCCGCGGCAGCCCAGCAGGAAGGCAGGGTAGGAGAGGGCGGAGTGGCTGCCGTTCAGCAGCCGGATCTTCATACGCTCGTAGGGTTCCACATCCCCCACAATCTGCACCCCCGCTTCCCCCAGGGCGGCCAGCGGAAAGTTTTCCCGGAAATTCGCCTCCAGCACCCACTGCCTAAAGTCCTCGCAGCCCACCGCCCAGTCGTCCGCAATGCCCCGGCGCTGCGCCAGGTCCTCCCGGAAAGCCCCGGTGGTCCCCGGCGTAATCCGGTCCACCATCGAAAGGGGAAAACTTACGTGTTCTTCGATCCAGGGGACCAGTTCCGGCCGGACCGCCCGGCAAAAGGAAAGCACACAGCGGGCAAGAACCCTCCCGTTGGAGGGGAAGTTATCGCAGCTCATCAGCGTCAGCGGACCCCCGCCCGCCCGCCGCCGGCGGTCCAGCGCTGCCGCCACAAAGCCGATAGCCGTCCGGGGCTCCTCCGGCCGCCGGGCATCGTGAAGCAGATCCCCCTCCCAGACCAGGTCCCCCTTCACCGTATCGTAGCAGTAGCCCTTCTCCGTTATCGTAAGACTTATCACCACTGTTTCCGGCCGGCTCAGCAGTTCCAGCCCCTCCTCCGGCCGGGCCGCCGCGTTCAGGTAACCCAGAATAGAACCCACCACCCGGATATCCTCCTCCCCCCCAGGACCCCGGGCAGTCAGCGTATACAGGTAATCCTGCCCCGCCGCAATCTCCCCCAGCGGATAAGCATCGGGAATCAGATTTACCGCCACAATCCCCGTATCGGTAAGCCCCCGGTTCAGCAGCTCATCCACATACAGCGCCTGATGGGCCCGGTGGAAATGCCCCAGCCTCAGGTGAACCACCCGTTTCTTCAGACCCCGCCGGTCATAACCCGGAATCCCCGCCCCCAGCTCCGCCAGCCCTCCCAGATTTGCCTCGCATACCCGTATCATGTTCCAACCTCCGGTTCTTCATTAGAGGGGGGGCCTGCTACCCCGGTCAATGGGTCAAGGCGGGCAGCAATTATCTTTTTGGAAAAAAGAGAACGTTCAACCAAAAAATGGTCAAATGGTGTTGTTTCCGCGGGTATTACCCGGTGTTACCTTTCGCCATTTGACCATTTTTTTACCTTGAGTTCCC
>JAIRXT010000275.1 GCA_031268125.1 Treponema sp.
GCGGGGTGCCGGGGGAAAAAATCCACCGCCTTGAGCGGTGTTTTTGCCCCCGGCAGGACCCCGGGAGCTTGCTTCCAACATAGGCCATTGCCGTAGTTTTGGAACAAGCTTACTTGTAGGTTTTTACCCGGCTGTCGTTGATTACCCCCGACCAGTTAAGGCCAAAGGCAAAATCCCATGTGTTTCCCGCGCTGTCGGTGTAGGGAATCATGTCTCTGGGCACATCTTCAAGCTGAAGTTCCACCGTTTCCATGTCCCTGGGCATCTGGAAGGGGAGAAGTCCCGATGGTTCGGCCCTGCCGCTTACCATGTCGAGGAGGGCTTTAGGTTCCACCGAAAAGTCCAGGAGGATTGCGGAGGCGGCGGCCTCGAATTCAGCGGGCACAAAGGGGTTGGATGTACGGGCAAAGACGATTACCGGTTTGCCTCCCATCACTTTTTTGGTTTCAAGGATCATGTCCAGGTCCGTCTCGTTGTTTACCCTGCCGGTTTTATCCCGGTAGCTGCGGTTTTCCGGCCCGGCTATGCTCTGTTCCCGGGCATGTTTTGCGGTGTAGGGCCGGTACTGGAGGCTTACCGGCACATAGCCGTCTTCCCTGGTATAGCCGGCGCCCTGGGGAGACTGAATGAAGCAGAAGGCACAATCCGCTCCGGCGGGGCTGTCCGCAGCTTCAAAATATTCCCCGGCCAGTTTTGGATCCAGGGGAATACTATCCCGTTCGGGAATGGGCATTCCCAGGAAATTGGTCCCCGCGTTTGTGTGCCGTTTGGGAATATATACCCTGGGCCGGCCCTTGAGGGGGAGGACTCCATCGTTCTTGAGGAGTACGACACTTTTTAGCTGGGCTTCGTAACCGGCGCTCATAAATTCCGGGCAGGCGGCAGTTTTTTTGGTTTCTTCCGGATCAAGATAGGGATTCTCAAAAAGGCCCACCCGGAAAATATTCCGCAAAAGCCGTCGGGCGGACTGCCGGAATCGTTCCCGCATAACGTCTTCCCCGTGTTTTTTAAGGCCCATGCGCCATGCCGCCAGTACCGGGCCGGCATCGTTATTGCCGCCGAACTGATCCACCCCGGCCATGAGTATCCTGTAATGCCGTTCTTCCACGGAAAGATCTTCCACCCCCCAGCATTTGCCGCTGAACATGCTGGCCTGGTCCTTCGCATCGGCGGTTATCATCCAATCGGTACAGACCACTCCGTCAAAACCGTATTTTTCCCGAAGCAGATCCGTAATGATATAACGGTTATAGGAATTTCCCACATTTTCCCCGTCTTTGGCGTCGTAGTTCCAGGAGATGGTATAGTAGGGCATTACCGCAGAAGCCGATCCGGTGGCGCCCGCCAGCTTAAATGCACCTTCGGTAAAGGGTTTTAGATGATCTTCCATCGCGCCGCCGGGATAAACGGCGTATTTACCGTAGCCAAAGTGGGCGTCCCTGCCCCCCTCGCCGCTGCCGCCGCCGGGCCAGTGTTTTATCATCGCGTTTACGCTGTCATAACCCCAGCCCGGGGCGCCCGCCGCCGGTAAAAGGGCGCGGTCCCCCGTTGAGGTCTGGAAACCATCACAGTAGGCCCGGGCAAGATCCGCCGCCAGTTTGACCCCCTCACCAAAGGTCCCGGAAAAGCGCCACCACCGGGGTTCGCTTGCCAGATCGATCTGGGGGGAAAGGGCGGTGGCAATGCCCAGGGCGCGGTATTCTTTAGAGGCAATTTCGCCGAAACGCCGTACCAGTTCCGGGTCAAAAGATGCCGCCAGGCCCAGGGTGTCGGGCCAGACGGAATTTTCCCCGCCGGAACCCATGTTGAATTCCGCCGTGGCAGCCGGGGTATGCCGCGGATCGGAACTGGTATTTACCGGGATACCCAGGCCGATAGCCTCGACGTAGGCCTGGACATTGTTGTTCCACCGGGCCGCCGTCGGGGCATCTTCTATCATCGCCACAAGAACATGCCGGAGATTGTCGTCTTTAAGAAATTTCTTCTGCGCGGCGGTAAGGTCCCAGACATTTTCCCTGGTATCTACCCCGTCCTGGCCCGTATACATTGCCAGAGGGTTTACCCGGCAAATAGCCTGGTGGGCGCTGTAAAGCATGAGTCCCGCAATTTCCTCTACGCTCATCCTCCCGGCAAGATCGGCAATCCGTTGTTCCACCGGAAGTCGCCAGTCTTCGTAGGGGTCAAGTTTCCCGTTGCCGTTCAGATCCTTAAAGGCAAAGCCGTCATCAATAACAAGGGGCGCGCCGCTTCTGACCCCCAGAGTTGGGCCGCCGTTGTTCACGATTAAGTCATAGCCGTCTTTTGCTATGCGCTTCCATTTTTCGGACATAAAGACCTCCGTAATAAAATTCGCCGATTAACCTGCGGCTAACCGGTGTTGCTTTAACTTTTCTCTTCCAGGGCCCGGATATGGAGATAGACCGTACTTTTTGAAATACCCAGGTCCCGGGAAATAGTCTGGACCGCGTCTTTCAGCTTAAAGATTCCCTGATAGTAAAGCAGCGTTACAATTTCTTTGTTTTTCTGGGAAGCGGGGACCGTGCCGTCGGCCAGCACTTCGGCCTTAACCTTCTCAAGAGACCGGGTAATAAGTTCAACGGAGTCGCTGATAAAATGTTCCGCCACATGCTCAACAGGGGCGTCAAGGGAAAAATTCCGCAGCAGCGAAGTCAGCGGGCTGTCCATATACAGATTAATGCACAAAAGGCCGATAGGTTTTTTGTTTTCCCCAAAGATCACGAGGGTGGTGGACTTTACGGGCTTGCCGTATTTGCTCGAAGAAAGGTAGGTAATAGACCCGTTTTCGGCCGGGCCGCCGGCGTTGTTTTTTGTAATCCGTTCCAGCATGGAAAGGGCAAAGTCGGTAATGGGGGCCCCTTCCCTGCGGCCGGAATGAAAGCCGTTGACAATCTTGATAATCGAATGATCCAGATCGATAAGGTCGTGGAGCACGATTTCAAAGGCTTCGCCGTAATAGGCCGCCATCCCGTCCATCGTGGTCTTGTAGGATTCGATGATAAGCTCATCCGTCCGGGACAGTACGTTTTTTTGTTTTGCCATATCAATCTCCTGTTTTTACATAAGAGCGTTTTCCGTATTTAACGTATCCATATCCGATTCACCTGCCGGTTATTTCCCGGCCATTTCGTTTCCGATGGTTTCACCTGCGGCCAGCTTCGCTTCAATTTGTTCCGCAGAGTAACCCCGCCTTACCAGTTCCAGAACCACGTTCTGACCTTCCATCCGGCCTTCCCTCTGACCTTCCATCCGGCCCTGTTCCAGCCCCCTCTCCAGACCTTCTTCTTCCCGAACTTCAAGAGCTTCGTCCCAGTTCCATTCCGTCATTAACATATTAACCACCTCCGAACCATGCTGTTCCAGAAATACCTTCAAAACACCATCCCCAATACACTCCTCCACCGCCAGCTTCATCGCATCGTCCCGGCCCGTCCCCGCTTCTTCATACTTCCGTATCGTGTCGATAAAATAGCTGTAGCCTTCCAGCGTCTTGCTCCGCCTGAGTATCCCCTCGTTGTGCCCCCGGTTGATATTGTACACCTTCACCTTGAGTTCCAGCGGCAGATACTCCCCCTTGCTCAGGCTCAGTTCCCCGGGGCTGGTAAACGCATCGGAAAGATTCAAAACATACTCATCCCCGCAGGGAGCAGTCCCGTTGTAAAGAACGATGAACTCCGGGTACGGCAGGGATACCCGCTTTTCCCGGTAGATGCTTCGTTTCGCAATAATCGTTTCATATATCCTGGCGATATAAAGCAGAATCCGCAGGGGCATGTTCTCGTTAATCGTGGACTGGTGTTCAAACACGATGACCAGCCGGTGATCGATCTCGAAGGAAATGTCGTTCATCCGGCCTTTGAAAAGCACCCCTTCCAGGGTGTTGATGGTAACCGGTATGTCCGCGGGCAGTTCAACGCCGGACAAGGCGCCGTAAAGCTCCCGCAGGGTCTCGCTTGTGCCAAAGAGCCATGAGAAAACGCTGCTTTTATATTCCCGGTTTGCGATCATTACCGCCTCCTTTTTTAAGCTAAAAAATTTCCCGGCGAATTTCAATATTGGACTTGTTCAACAACTCTATTAGAGTTGCCGCTGAGAAACAACTCCGGTTTTGGCAGGCGGCGGGCCTTCCTCTGCTAACGCGAGTAAAAGCTGCCGTCTACCGGTAATTTTGTCCGTAGTTTTCCGTCCCGTTCGTAATATGCGCCGGTAATGGCGGGGCAGATGGGAATGGTTGCCAGTTCCCCCACCCCCTTGACCCCGTAGGCCAGGGACGCGGAACGGCGGGGCTTTACCAGCAGTATTTCCATAGGCGGGGCTTCGGTGGCCCGGATAAGCCCCAGGGTTCCGTATTTTGCCTTGGGGCGGCCGCCGTCCAGGGGATAATCTTCGGTAAGGGCGTAGCCCATGCCCATAAGGATGCCCCCTTCAATCTGCCCTTCCGCGGATTTGGGGTTTACTACCGAACCGATGTCGTAGGCGGCCACAACCTTTTCCACCCGGCCCTCATCGTCCAGAATTGCCAGCGTGGCGGCGTAGCCGTAGGCCACATGGCTCACCGGGTTGAGTTTGTCGCTGCCCATAGGATCGGTAACACCCGAATATTCGCCGTAAAATTCCTTTCCTTCCAGCGGGGCAAGATCCCCGCCCGCTTCGTCAAGAGCCGCTTTTAGCTTGAGGGCCGCCTGCCGGGAAGCTTCCCCGGTAAAAAAAGTCTGCCGGGAAGCGGTAGTGGTTCCCGAGTTGGGAGTCCGCCGGGTATCCGGGGGTTCGGCAAAAACCGCTTCCGGCGGTACCCGCAGGGTTTCACAGACAATCTGGGTAGTTACCGTGGCCAGCCCCTGGCCGATGCAGGCGGCGCTGGTTCTGATGTGGACGATTCCCCCCTCCACCGAAAGGATACAGCGGCCGATGTCGGGAAGCCCCACCCCGATGCCGGAATTCTTGAAGGAGCAGGCGATCCCCACGGATTTCCCCGCCGCCCGGTTTTCTTCGTAGATACTTTTTACCGCCAGGAGGCAGGCTTCCAGTTCCGTGTCTTCGCCGGCGATTTGTCCGTTGGGAAGCGCCTGGCCGGGCCGGACGGCGTTGCGGTAGCGGATTTCCCAGGGGCTTAGACCCGCCATTTCCGCCAAAAGGTTCAGGTTGCTTTCCGCGGCGAAACAGCTCTGGCAGACCCCAAAACCCCGGAAGGCCCCGCCGGGGGGATTGTTCGTGTACACCGCCTTCCCATCAATATCGATAACCTGGTAATTGTAGGGCCCCGCCGCGTGGGTGCAGGCCCGCTGCAGCACCGGCCCCCCCAGGCTGGCGTAGGCCCCGGTATCGGAGACGATCACCGCCTTCATGGCTGTAAGAATCCCGTTTTCATCACAGCCGGTGGTAAAATCCATCTCCATGGCGTGCCGCTTGGGGTGCACCTTGATGCTTTCCTGCCGGGACAGCAGCACCTTTACGGGCTTTTTCAGCACCCAGGCCGCCAGACAGGCGTGGTGCTGGACACTCATATCCTCCTTGCCCCCAAAGCCGCCCCCCACCAGTTGGCCCTTCACATGAATGTTTTCCGGGGGAATCCCCAGCATCCGGGAACATTCCCGCTGTTCGTCGTAGATGCTCTGCCCCGCGGAGTACAGGACCAGCCCCCCGTCCCCGTCGGGGGCGGCGATGGCGCACTCCGGCTCCATAAAGGC
>JAIRXT010000018.1 GCA_031268125.1 Treponema sp.
CGGCATTGACGGTCCGGCGGTCCGGTGGTACAAGTGAATCGTCCGGCGGGGCGGGGCCGCCGCATCAGGGGGGTAGTGGAACAAAAAACCCTTTGTGAACAAAGTTTATGAGTGAACTCCGTTCACTCAGGGTTTTTTCGGAGACCGGGTTTTTTGTGGAACGCAGGGGGGGCGGACAGGAATGTCCTTAATCCGGGCGTGTGCCCGGTAACAGCCCCCCCTTAATATTTTGATCATCAACGGAGGTCATGATGAAATTCAGGGACGGCTATTGGGAAATAAGAAGCGGGGTGCGCCCCCTTAACCTGTGGAGCAATGTTGACGGTAACGCCGCGGACGGGGTTCTTTCGCTGTGGACGACCAATCACCGCCTGTCCCGGCCTGGTGAGCGGGTGCTGGGGATTCCCCTGATTACGACGGAGTTTTCTTCTCCCATGACCGATGTGATTCATGTCAGGATGTACCACCACAAGGGGGCGGCCCGGCGGGGGCCCGCGCTTGATCTGCCGGCGGACCGGGCGGTTCGTATTGACGAAGGGCCTGAATCCCGGACGCTGTGGACGGGGGAGGGGGCGCTGCGGGCGGCTGTGGACAAGGATTCCTGGGGGGTTTCTTTTTACCGGGGCGGTAAGGCCCTTACTTCGATCAGCGGGCGGAACAGCGGGCACTTTACGGTTGAAGGCGAAGGGGCCTACATGGTCCAGTACCTTAGCATTGCTGTGGGGGAGGCAATCTACGGCCTGGGGGAACGGTTTACTCCCTTTGTGAAAAACGGCCAGACGGTGGATATTTGGAACGAGGACGGCGGGACGGCCAGCGAGCAGGCTTATAAAAACATTCCCTTTTATTTATCCGGCCGGGGCTACGGGGTTCTGGTAAATAGTCCCGGCAGGGTTTCTTTTGAGATTGGCAGCGAGGTGGTCAGTGCGGTGCAGTTTTCCGTGCCCGGGGAGGTGATTGACTACTACGTTATCGGGGGGGACAGCCTTAAAGATGTGGTAAGTAATTATACTGCCCTTACCGGCAGGCCCGCCCTGCCCCCGGCCTGGTCTTTTGGGCTTTGGCTTTCCACCTCGTTTACGACCGACTACGATGAAAAAACCGTTACCCATTTTGTTGACGGGATGGCGGAGCGGAACATCCCCCTGCGGGTTTTTCACTTCGACTGCTTCTGGATGAAGGGCTGCCGGTGGGTGGATTTTGAATGGGACAAGGAACAGTTCCCCGATCCCGCGGGGATGCTGCGGCGGCTCCATGACCGGGGGCTTGCAATTTGCGTGTGGATTAACCCCTATGTGGCGCAAAAATCCCCCCTTTTTGACGAGGGTATGGCGAAGGGTTACCTGCTTAAGCGGCCCAACGGGGATGTGTGGCAGTGGGACCGCTGGCAGCCGGGGATGGCGCTGGTGGACTTTACCAACCCTGCGGCGGCGGCGTGGTTTGCGGGAAAACTCAAGGGCCTGCTTGATATAGGGGTGGACTGCTTTAAGACCGATTTTGGGGAGCGTATCCCGGTGGACGCGGCGTACTACGACGGTTCCGATCCTCAAAAGATGCACAATTACTACACCTATTTGTATAATAAAACGGTCTTTGAGCTGCTGGAGCAGGAACGGGGGAAGGGAGAGGCGGTGGTCTTTGCCCGGTCCGCCGCGGCGGGGTGCCAGAAGTTTCCCCTGCACTGGGGCGGGGACTGCGCCGCCACCTACGAGTCTATGGCGGAAACCCTGCGGGGGGGGCTTTCCCTGGCCCTTACGGGTTTTGGATTCTGGAGCCACGACATCAGCGGTTTTGAGAGTACCGCCACCGCGGATCTGTTTAAGCGGTGGTGCGCCTTCGGCCTTCTTTCTTCCCATAGCCGTCTCCACGGGAACCAGAGCTACCGGGTGCCCTGGAATTTTGACGACGAGGCCAGTGATGTGCTCCGCTTTTTTACGGAGCTTAAATGCCGCCTGATGCCCTACCTGTGGGCCAAGGCGGTGGAATCCCATAGCCGGGGGCTGCCCCTGCTGCGGGCTATGGTTCTGGAATTCCCCGATGACCCCGGCTGCGCCTACCTGGACCGGCAGTACCTGCTGGGGGATTCCCTTTTGGCCGCTCCGGTTTTTAGCCCGGAGGGGGATGTGGACTACTACCTGCCCGCCGGACGCTGGACCAATATCCTTAGCGGCGAACTGACGGACAGCCGGGGCGGCTGGCGGCGGGAACGGCATAACTACTTTAGCCTGCCGCTGCTGGCCCGGCCCAATTCGGTTATCCCCCTGGGGAACAATGCGGCGCGGCCGGACTACGACTATGCCGAAGGGATCTGTTTCCATGTGTTCGAACTTGCCGACGGGCAAAGCGTTACCGCGCCGGTTTATAATATTTCAGGCGGCCTGGAGTGCAGCTTTACCGTAAGCCGCCGGGGGCAGGAATACACGGTCCGGAATACGGGGGCGGTAAAGCCCTGGACCTTGCTGCTCCGGTCTGTGCACGCCGCCGGTGTGGTCATCGAGGGCGGCGGTTCTGTTAGTGCCGCCGCGGATACCCCGGAGGGCCTTTTTGTACAGGGTTAATCAGCGGGTCTGCGCCAGCCATACCAACGGGGAGGGGGCGCTGAAACTGGTGTCCGCCCTGGATATGATGCAGGACTGTTCCCAGATGTGGCTGGAATCGGAGCCGGAACTGGGGCGGTTCTTTGGGGAAAGCGGCATTGCCCAGATGCTGGTTTCCCGGCAGGCAGATATACGGCGTATGCCGGTTTACGGTGAAAGGCTCACGGTGGAAACCAGGGTCTACGGCTGTAAGGGTCTTTTGGGTTACCGCAACACGGTGATCTACGATGAACAGGGCGGGCCCTGCGTCGTAAGCTGGAGCACCGGCGCCTTTGTGAACCTGGAAACCGGGCGGCCGGAAAAACTCCCCGCCGGTATTATCGCGGGGCTGCGGTTCGATCCGAAATTCGACATGGAATACCTGGGCAAGAAAATTTCCCTGCCCGAAGGTCCGGCGGAAAAGCTTTCGGCCCTGGGGGTAAGCCGCAACGACATTGATTTTAACCGGCACATGAACAACGCGCGGTACGTGCAGATTGCCGTAGAATTACTGCCGGGGGATTTCCGGCCCCGGCGTTTCAGGATCGAATACAAGTCCCCCGCCAAATACGGCGATTCGCTGTACCCGGAACGCAGCGCCGGGGAGGGCGTTGTTTTTCTGCGGCTTAACGATGCGGAAGGCCGGCCCTACGCGGTGATGGAATTCAACACCGCGTGAGTCCCGGAATTGGTTCAAAGACCGTGCCGTTCCGCGAGTACACCGGAATCCTGTCCAGGGGGGCATCGGCGGTAATATCGCCGCCGCCCTCACAGCGCTTGCCGTTCCAGCAGTCGGTCCACCCGGCGCCGGCGGGCAGGTACACCTGCCGTTCACGCTTCCCCGGATACAGGATGGGGGCCACCAGGTAGTCCGGGCCGAACATGTATTCGTCTTCCGTTTCCCACGAGCGCCCGTCCCCGGGGAAATCGTAAAACAGGGGGCGCATCACCGGCGTACCCTTCTTGTGGGCGGCCAGCATCTGCTCTTTAACATAGGGCCGCAGTTTTTCCCGGAGGAAAAGGTACTTTTTGCAGATTTCGTAGACCTCTTCCGTGAATGACCATACCTCGTTTTCGCCGCCGGAACCGAGCATCCCGCCGCCGTCGGTCCCCAGGGGCGGCTTGTGGGGATTCCTGTCGCCGTGGAGGCGCATGACCGGGCAGAAACAGCCCCACTGGAACCAGCGGATCAGAAGTTCGTGGAAGGCCGGGTCCTTTATGCCGGCGCCGTGGAAACCGCCTATGTCGGTGGTCCACCAGGGGATGCCGGCGATACCCATGTTGAGCCCCGCGGCGATCTGATTCCTGAAACTTTCAAAACTGGAATGAATGTCGCCGGACCAGACCAGGGCGCCGTAGCGCTGGGCCCCGGCCCAGGCGCAGCGTATCAGGTTTACAATCTCCCCCTGGCCTTCCTTCTTCATGCCGTCAAAAAAAGTCCGGGCGTACATGCAGGGGTATATGTTGCCGGTTGTCAAATTTGAACCAATATGGTAGCGGTAGTGGTCAAAATCGTAGACTTGGTATTCCGGTTCCGCCACGTCGAGCCAGAAAATCTTGATTCCCCGGTCATAGTAGTTTTGCTTTACCTTGTTCCAGACGTATTCCCTGGCCCCGGCGTTGGTGGCGTCGTAAAAAGTTACGTTCCCGGCAAAATCCATATCCGTCCGGGAGCCCCTTTCGGATCGGATAAGATAGCCCTTTTCAAGCATCTCGTCGTAATTTTCACTCCGGCGGTCAACCGTGGGCCAGACGGAAACCATCAGTTCTATACCCATAGATTTAAGTTCCCGGACCATGCCTTCCGGATCGGGCCAGTACCGGGGATCGAATTTCCATTCCCCCTGGCAGGTCCAGTGGAAAAAGTCCACCACGATGACGGAAATAGGAAGCCCCCGGCTTTTATACCCCCGGGCAACTTCAAGAATCTCATCCTGGGTCTGGTACCGGAGCTTGCACTGCCAGAATCCGGTGCCGTAATCGGGCATTACCGGCACGGTGCCTGCGGCCCCGGCGTAGGCCTCCTCTATTTCGGCGGGGCTGTCCCCGGCGGTAACCCAGTAATCCAGGTATTTCGTGGAATAAGCTTCCCAGGTGGTCATATTCCTGCCGAAGCAGACCCGGCCCACCGCCGGGTTGTTCCAGAGAAAGCCGTAGCCCAGGGAAGAAAGGGCAAAGGGAACCGATGCCTGGGAATTGCGCTGGGCCAGTTCCAGATCGAGGCCCTTGAGATTCAGGAAGGGCTGCTGGTACTGTCCAAGGCCGTAGATCTTTTCGTTAGGATCGAAACTTTCAAAGCGGGCCTTGAGGGCGTAATCATCACTGCCCCTCGGCTTGAACTCCCGGCCGTCGATAGACAGGGGGCTGCTGGTCCGGCCGGTTGTGTCGCGGTTGTTACGCGCATACTCCTCCAGCAGCAGTTCACCCTTCCCGTTGAAGACGCTGATCCGGCCGAACGAGGTTATCCGCAGTTCGATCTTGCCGTTGCGGATTGAAGCGCCGCCGTCATTCATGGTAACTAACGGTTCGCAGGGTCCGCCGGGGAGCAGCGCCCAATCGGTCTGCGTGATCCCGGAGCAGTAGGGCATTTCGGCGTTTTTTACCGCCCGCACCCGGAGGCTGTTTTTACCCCAGGGCTCAACCCACAGGGTTTCCGCGTCATAGCGGTATACCAGGCGTTTTTGATCCTTGCTGAAAAGAAACGGCATAGATTCTCCTTGCATTCGGGCCGGAAGCCCTGGAATTCTTGTATACCGCGGCCGGTAGGCCTGTCAACCGGGGCCGTTCTGTATCCCTGCCCGCTGTACAATTTGGGTCAAATTTAATTCCCTGACACCCCGCCCGGCTTTTGCGGGGCGTCTTTTTGCTTTTCCCCAAACTGAGAATTGCCGGCCGCGTCTTCCCCAATCCGAAGTTTTGGGGCGGAAATTCCTTTGGATTCGCAACCGGCGGGGATGTACGGGGTCTAATAAGCCAACCTTGACACTTTTAGGGAATTTGTTATAATAACGAGTATGACAAAATACAGGGGTTTTGTCATGCAAAGGATTGGCGATGGCCGTTGAGATTAGGGGGACCGGAAGAATGGTCCCGGCCCGCAGGGTGAGTAACGAAGATTTGACCGGGAGGA
>JAIRXT010000019.1 GCA_031268125.1 Treponema sp.
GGATAACCGCTGAAGGCATCTAAGTGGGAAGCCCGCCTCAAGATGAACCATCCCTGAGGGAATAACCCTCCTGAAGGCACCAGGGAGACTACCTGGTTGATAGGGTGGCGGTCTACGTAGCGTAAGGTACTCAGCCGACCACTACTAATTTGCCGTGAGGCTTGACCATATTATCGTCCCCGATGAAGTCCGGTACAGAAGCCGGGCGTGTCGTCCCTAATCCCGTAACGTAATGTTAATAATGCTTGGTAGCTATGGTGGAAGTGTTACACCCGATCCCATTCCGAACTCGGAAGTTAAGCCTTCTAACGCCGATGATACTGCCCCTCTAAAGGGTGGGAAAGTAGGAAGCCGCCAAGCTTTTTTTTATGCCTCAACCCGCGCTTCCGCAGAAGGCGCGCAAAGAATCGCAGAGGGCCGGATTCGCCCAAAATCCGCTTAATATTGTAAGCGCCGATACCCTGGCAGAACAACCGGCGGCATTGACAAAACGGACCCTGCTCGTACAATATGCTCCACAGGGGGCGGAATTGAATATAATCATTGAACTGATAATCCTGGCCATAATAATAGCCCAGTTTATTGTGATAATTATCCTTTCAAAAAACAAACGGGGATCGCAGGAACCGGTTTTGCAAAAACTGCTTGAGTACGACAGGCGGCTTGATAAAAGCGAAGCGAATATCCGTGAAGAATTCGGGAAAAACCGCGATGAAACACATAAATCCGCAAAAGAATCCCGGGAGGAATTATTTTCAACCCTCAAACTGGTGGAAGAAAAGCTGTCAACTACGATGACCAATTTTGCCGGGCTGGTTGACAATAAAATGAAAAATATGCAGGAAAACCTCGATTCGGGGCTTAAATTCAACCGGGAAGAACTGAATAAATCCATCACGGTTTTTGAAGGGGGAGTAACCGGCAGCATATCGGGTTTTTCAGAAATACTAAACAAGGAACTACAGTCTGTTCAGGACAGAGTCAATACATCAACAAAGGAAAGCCGCGAAGAACTGACCGTCTCCCTGAAACAATTTGAGGAAAAATCTTCAGCGAAAATAGAGATTCTGACAAAAAACACCCAGGACGGCCTGGAAAAAAACCGCGACGCCGTTGAAAAAAAACTTGCCGATATTCAGCAGGGAAACGAGAAAAAGCTGGACGAAATGCGCCAGACCGTCGATGAAAAACTGCAAAAGACCCTCGAAACACGGCTGACCAATTCCTTCAAAACCGTAAGCGAAAACCTTGAACAGGTCCAGAAGGGCCTTGGCGAGATGAAAAACCTGGCCTCCGATGTCGGCGATTTGAAGAAGGTCATGTCGGGGTCCAGCTCAAAAATAAAAGGGGTTCTGGGCGAATATCAGCTTGCGGCAATTCTTGAACAGATGCTTCACCCCAACCAGTATGAAAAAAACGTAAAAACAAAGGCGGGCAGCGGCGATCTTGTGGAATTTGCCCTTAAAATTCCGAGCAAAGAGGATTCGGATAAATTCGTCTGGCTGCCCATTGACGCAAAACTGCCCACCAGCGACTACGAGGTTCTCCTTGACGCGTATAACGACGGGGACAAGGAAGCGGTAGAAGCCGCCCGCAAGGCTTTTTCACGGACCGTCAAAAATTTTGCCAGGCAAATCAAGGAAAAATACATCGACACGCCGAACACCACCGATTTTGCCATTATGTTTTTGCCCTTTGAAGGGGCCTATGCGGAAGTTGTGCGGGACCCCGCTCTTTTCGAAGGCATCCAGAGGGAGCACAAGATCATTGTTACCGGTCCTTCCACCATAGCGGCTTTCTTGAACGCCCTCCAGGTGGGTTTTAGAAGCATTGTTGTGGAAAAGGGGACTACGGTCATCATGAACACCCTGAGCGCCGTAAAAAAGGAATTTACGAATTTTGAAAATATTCTGACCAAGGTAAAAGACCAGATCGACAAGGCAAGTTCGACACTGGACGAAACTGTCGGCAAGCGGACCAAGGCAATAAACAGGGCCTTAAAAAATGTTGAGATCCTGCCCGACGACGGCCGGGAACAAAAACTGCTTGCTGACGATTACACGGACGAGGCCGGCTGAAAACCAGTAGATTGTACTTGTGGTTTTTTGTGCCTGCGTGTTCCTATTTACCCGGACACTATTCAAACTGTGGTAGGTGCCGCATGCCTTGAACTTAACCCAACCCTATCGTGAGCTGCCGGCGCTCCCCGCCCTTGATGGATCAAACGGTAGAGAGGGTCAAGTTCAGGGCAGGTATCGCATCAAACCGGGACCCACAGTTTGAATGGTGTCTGACTCCTAACCGATGTAGCTGATCTTCTTTGGATCGATGTCGTGGGGTTTCCCCGTGTCGGCGGTATAGCCGGCCGCCACCGCCAAGCCGTATTCGTAGCCCGCAGGGAAGCCCAGCTTGGCTTTCCAGTAGGCGGCGGTTTCCGGGTCGCTGAAGATCACCCCCGGCAGGCCCAGGATAATGCTTCCCAGTCCCAGGCTGGCGGCGGCAATCGTAATGTTTTCGGCGGCGATCCCTGCGTCGGTGTGGGAGTTATCCTTCACCGCCAGGAAGAAGGAGACCGGGGCATCGTAGAAGATCTTGTTGTTCCGGGATTTCAGCCGGTCCACCAGGGCGGTTTCCCCCTTTTTTACGAAATAGGCGGTTATCGCCTCTTCCGCTTCCCGGATAAGGGCGCTGTTTTGGACCACGATCACGTTTACCGGCTGAAAGTTGTTGCCGCTGGGGGCGGCCAGGGCTGTCTTGGCCAAGAGGTCAATGGTTTCGTCATCCACTTTTTGGGCCGTATAGGCCCGGACGGAACGGCGCGCAAAAATGGCGTCTATTGTTGAATTCGGCATAGCTCTCTCCTTACACGATGGAATTTCCTGAATTATAAATCGGAATACTAGGGATATACAAGACCCATCTGCCGGTTAAATTTTCCCCCGAATCCGGCGTTCCCTGACGGCAAGGAGTATCACGATTCCCAAAAGGATCAGCAGAAAGACGGCGAACAGAACAAGGATGAAAAAATTATTCTCAGGCGCTGCATTGGGCGGCTCTGCGGCGAAAAAGTCCGGCATCACCGGTTCGTCATTACCGCCAAGATTCGCGAAGATGATGATGGTGCAGATCACGACTGAAAGCATGATACACACCAGGGCGCCAAAGGCGGAAAGACGCAGGGTCTTCGATGAACGCGGGGAAAGGGCGTAGTATACAATTAATCCAAGTAATGCGATCGAAAGCGGAATAATAACGAACAACATTTCCGAATATTACACTCGTAAGTATAACGGCACAAGACCGGAATGGGCCGGGGATGGTCAGCAATTCTCATTTTTATAAAATGGGAATTGCTGGGGGATGGTAAAAAAACTTGTTATTTTTCTGTATTTGTGGTATCTTAAGAAGACATCAAACAGAGAGAGGTAGATGATGGCTTACAAGATTTCCGATGCCTGCGTCAATTGCGGCGCATGCGAGGGTGAATGTCCTCAGGAAGCAATTTCCGAAAAAAACGGTAAGCGCTTGATAGATCCCGATAAATGCGTGGATTGCGGCGTCTGCGCCGGGGCCTGCCCGGTGGAAGCCATTGCCCAGTAGGAGCTTTGGTACGTTTTTTTTGAAAAGGCAGGGATTTATCCTTGCCTTTTTTTTGTCCCTGTTCCCGGTCCCGGCCCAGGAATCCGGCGGGTCAGGGGAAACCCCGGCTTCCCGGCTTCCCGCGGGAGCCCTGCCTCTTATTTCCCGGCTGGACAACCGGGACCTGGGCTTTGTCCAGTACCAGGAGGACGTAAAGAATTTCCGGGAGCAGGGTTTCCGCGGTTCCGGCCTTTCGGGAGGGGAATTGGCCGGGGCTTTGACCATTTACCGTTACGTTCCCCGGGAAGGGGAGGATTTCCTTTCCATCGCCGCCCGCTGTAACATTTCCCACGCGGGATTGGCTACCATCAACCGGCTGCCCCATCCCGTCCTTCCCCCGGCGGGGGAACTGCTCCTCCCCTCCATGCCGGGAATCTTTGTCCCGCTGGACCCGGATTCCGGTATTGAACTGCTTCTGGCCGCATCCCGCGCTTCCCGCAACGGGGTGGATATACGGCTAAACCTGGACGGGACGCCGGAAGGAAGCAGGGCCTTCCGTTTTTTCCCCGGTGATGACTACAGCCCGACGGAGAGGATCTTCTTCTTAAACCGGGGTTTCCGGTTCCCCCTGCGCGAATTTACGGTTACCAGCGTCTTTGGGCCCCGGATAAACCCGGTAACCGGGCGCTTCCGGGTCCACGAGGGGCTGGATCTGGCCGCTCCGGAGGGAACCGATGTACTTGCCGCGGAGGCGGGCCGGGTAACCGAGACCGGTTCGGACCCAATCTACGGGAATTATATCGTTATCAGGCACCATGATGACTGGGCAAGCCTCTACGGCCACCTGTCCCGAGTCGATGTGGTCTTGCACCAGGAACTCCGATCCGGTAGCCTTATAGGTAAGGTTGGGTCCACAGGCCAATCCACCGGCCCCCATCTTCATTTTGAGTTGAGGAAAGGCGGCAAGGCGCAGGATCCGGGAAAATATTTGTTCGATTAAGCGGGATTCCCGCCGGGAATGTGGTGTATCGTGCTCTGTATTTCATACCCTCTAATCGATAAAGGTGGGAATATAAGATGAAGGCCGGATTCGGGGTCTTGTTTGCCCTGGTTTTCGGGTCTGCTGCCGGCATCTCCCATGCCGAGGAACTGCGGGTGTCGTCTCCCGGCGTTCTGGAACTTTCCCCGTGGGAACAAGCCCCTGTTTCCATCCCCTGCAACGGCGCCGTGCTGATCTCCCTGGGGGAAGACCTGCGCTTCTTCCGGGGTATCGAAATGGAACTTATCGCCCCCCCGGAATGGCTTTCCAGCCAGGACGGTCTTGCCGTTTCGGCCTACGCGGACCTGAACCCCCCTCCTGACGCCGCGGCGGTTTCGGACATCAACGGACGGCGTTTCCTCTACGAGCCCCTGCCGGGGAAACTGCGGACCACGTATCAAATACCCTTTTACGAGGGCCACGGTATGCGGAGTACGCCTTATGTCCTGGTACCCTCTACCCACGTCCCGCCCGCGTCGTTTCCCATCCTGTTCCGGCTCATCCCCCTGGTCAAAGAGATAAGCGGGGAACTGGCAAAGATGAATTTCCAGGTCTTTGTCAGACCGGTCCTGGGGGAGGATGGGGCGGTACGGATCAAATTCCGTTACCCCGAACAGCTCCCGGGCCGGCCGTTCACCCTCCTTATTGACGACATAGTGATTGAACCGGCGGCGGAGTTTCTGCTGAAGGAGGGGGAGCATCGTCTCCATGTCCTGTCCGATGATTACCGGGATGAAAACCGGCTTTTTTTGGTGGAACGGGCCCGGACATTGGATTTGGAAATAGAATTGCAGGACCCTGCCCCCCTGTTGTTTTTCGAAGCCCCGGAACTGGCCCATATTTTCCTTGACGGCCGGGAGTTGGTGGGGAACCGGGGGCCGGTTCCGGTGGAGCCGGGGGTTCACGAGGTCCATTTTCAGGTAAGCGACTACGGTATTACCCGGAATCTGCGGATTCTAAGGGGTAAAACTTATCGAATAGTTGTAGCGATGGATGTGGATGTATCAGAATCGGAATAGGCCGCCCCAAAAAATGATTTTTTCCTTAAGTATTGCCGCTTTACGCCGATAAATAAAGTGTCGGACCTATAGTTCCCCTCCCAAATCACTATATTTCCGATATGCCTCAAGGGCATGCCGGCCGTGTTTCACGGCCGGCTTTTTTTTGTTTTTCCCGGTTCATTCTGGGCGCATCCTGCCGCTTCGCCCCTGCGGGGCTCCGCGGCAGGACCGGGCTATCAGGCCCATTTGGGCCTGCACTGCAAGGAAATGGTTGTACAACGCCGCTATGCGGCTGGCGTATCCGCTTCAATCTTTTGGCTGCGCCAAAAGTATTTCCGCTTCTATCCCTTGCGCTGCCGGGGTAAAAGTTTTTACGGCAAAATTCAAAGGCCGGAGCCTTTTTAGTCAAAAAAATTTTTTTTTGCTTGCTTTTTTTGGAAAATAGTATATAATGGGCCAATATTGGACTTGTTCAACAACCTTTTTATTGAACTCTGGCGGGTTTGGGTTGTTGAACAAGTCTCGCAAAAGGCTTTAGCCTTTTGCAGTTTTTTAAAGAAATTGTTCGATAAC
>JAIRXT010000031.1 GCA_031268125.1 Treponema sp.
GATGCCGCAATTGAAGGGATTGGTAATCTGGCCATATACGATACGGCCCTGCGGCTTGGCTTTCGCCTGAATATATATCCAAAGAAAATATTTTTACACAGCGGCGCAAAGGAAGGCGCAAAAAAACTGGGATTTGAACTCAGGCCGGGCAGTTTTACCGCGCCGTCCGGCAAAACATATCAGCATCCGTACCTCGACAAGGGGGACCTCTCTCCGCCGTCTGCCGTGAGTACATTACCGGAATACGAACTGGAGAACATCCTCTGCGTTTGCAAGGAATGTATTTAAGGAAGCCTGCCCGTCTATATTGTGGACAGACCCCTGTAAATACTAAATGAAGCGGAACAATGTTGCCCCCCGGGGCGGGGCTTTGCCCCAGATGTTACATTGTTCCAGTTATCTGCCGTTTAGCTTAATCAGCCTACTGGAGGTTTGCCCAAAACTAACCAAAAACTCTGCGGTTAAAATTCCCAATTCCTGGTTTTATGCTTCCTTCATGATTCTGCGCGCCCGGCGGTTACAACGGCAGCCTGGTAAGAAATCCAAGGAGCAGACTAACCAGAAGGGAACCCCCGATAAAGAGGACCGCCAGCGTCCCGATAGAAAGGAGGACGCCGGCCATGTAGTTGATGAGGCGGCGGCGGAAGAATATCCGGGTAATGCGGTACAGTACGGGCTGGGAGATAGAATCGATGATCCGCCAGAATGCGGAATAGATGTTCCGGTTGGTAAGGTAGGCGAAGAACCGCAGGACCAGGACGATGATAAAAAAACCCAGGACAAAGGAGATGACGGACCACGCCGCCTGCAGGACAATGGCCAGCAGGGTCCCCATGCTCATGCGGCCGTAACGGGCGGTGGTGTTGCAGACGGTCTGGACCAGGGAAAGGACCGCCATGCCGGCGACCGGGGACAGATCGATGTAGCCGGTCCGGAACATGGGGAACTTGCGCCACCAGTTCAGGTAGGGGTCGGTAATTTGGGTTAGAATTTCGGCGGGGCGGCCCAGATTTGCGCCGCCGAACCAGCTAATCATAACCCGGATAAAAATAAGCAGCATGTAGAACCCCGCAAGGCTCCCCAGTATGTTCATGATAAAGCTCATAATTCCCCCCTATTCTCCCCAGACTTCCGCCACCACCGGGCAGCGTTTTAATGCGTCCATTGAAGCTTTCCCGGCGCTGGCGCTTATCTGGCTTGCGGTGCGAATCACCTTTTCCTGCCGGGCCGGGCCGGGCACATGGATAAAAACCTGGCAGGGGCCGGGGTTGTCCATAAGCTCGTCCCGCAGGGGCAGAAGGTCTTCGTCCAGCCGGGCGGCGGCGCTGTCAAGCCTGATGTGCAGTTCCCGCCACGCTTCCGGGACCGCCAGATCCGGCGCCGCCAGATCCGGCGCCGCCTGGTAAGGCGCCTCGCCGCCTTTGCCGGACGCCGCCTGAACAACCGGCGCCGCCCCGGGCGGCGCCCACGAAGTTACCCGGTCTGCGGCCGCCCGGTTTGTCCCGCTGGTATCCTGGGGGGGGCCGCCGCCTTCTTCCGTGTTATCTTCCGCCATTTTTTCCGCCTTTTTGCCCAGCCGTTCCAGGTCCAGCACGGAGCTAACCTTGAAATTCGGCTTTTCCCTGGTTTTATCCAGCCGGCCCTTGAGGGCCGCCGGTTTCCCCCCGGCAATTTTCCCCTGGCAGCTTTCCCAGGTTTTCCCAAAGAATACCAGGTCTATCTCCCCCCGGTAATCCTGCAGCGATCCAAAGGCCATCGGTTTTCCGTTTTTGTCCTGAATGGGCCGCAGATTTGTTACCGTACCCACCAGGGTATATTCATCTTCCGGGGCATTTGCAAGGTCCCCCAGGTTCAGCTTGCTAAACTGCCGCCAGATCTCCCGGTATTTATCCAGGGGCTGGTAGCAGAAACTTTCCACCAGTTCGGGGATCTTCAGCTTTTCCGTCTCCAGCACCGCCTCCGCCTGGACCGCCGGTTTCCCCCGTTTGGTGTCCACCTTGCCCTTAATGGCGATAATGCCGTCCTCTTTAATCTGGTCCCGGTACTTCACCCAGATATCCTCAAAAAACACCAGGTCTATTTTCCCCCGGAAGTCCGCCAGACCTGCAAAGGCCATCGGCCTGCCGCCTTTACTGACGATGGGGCGCAGCCCCTTAATCATGCCGATGAGGATGCAGGGCCCCGGCGTGATAGATTCCTGATTCCCCAGATCGAGTCTGACATAGCGTTCCCAGAATTCCCGGCAGTTGTCCATAGGGTGGCCGGAAAGGTAGAACCCCGTCAGTTCCTTTTCTGTCTGCAGCTTTTCCTCCCGGCTTTTTTCCGGGAAGCTGTCAAAGACAAAATCGGGGTAGAGTTTTTCTTCGGTATCCCCAAAAAGGCTGGACTGGCCGTATTTGGATTCGTCCTTGATGTTCTGGGCGTAATCCACCGCCCGTTCCAGGTTCCCCAGGAGAGTTTCCCGGCTGTTGCCCATCGTATCGAAGGCCCCGGTAAGGGCCAGCAGTTCCACGCCCTTTTTGCCCACGGCTTTAATGTCCACCCGGTTCAGGAAATCCATAAAACTCTGGTAGGGCCCGTCCCGCCGGACCCGGATAATCTCCTCCGCGGGAATGTCCCCTATGCCCTTGATAGCTTTAAGGCCGTAAACGATGCGGCCGGCGACTACGGTAAATTTTTTCTGCGACCGGTTTACATCGGGGGGATCTATGGGAATACCCATTTTCCGGGTAACTTCGATGTACTCCCCCAGCTTGTCCTTGTCGGCGCTGCCGATTTCGTTGGTCAGGTTGGCGGCCATGAACTCCGCGGGGAAGTTGGCCTTGAGGTAGGCGGTACGGAAAGAAAGCATGGAGTAGGCCGCGGCGTGGCTTTTGTTAAAGCCGTAATCCGCAAAGGGGATCAAAATGTCGTAGATCTCCCCTGCCTTTTCCCGGGAATAGCCCTGTTTGACGGCCCCTTCCAGGAAAGGTTCCTTTTCCGCGTCGATAATCTCCTTTTTTTTCTTCCCCATAGCCCGGCGCAGCAGGTCCGCCTTTCCCATGCTGTAGCCCGCCACAATCCTGGCCACCTCCATCACCTGCTCCTGGTAGGTGATAACCCCGTAGGTTTCCTTGAGCACATGCTCCAGCGAAGGGTCCGGGTACTTGATAAGCCGGGGGTTCCACTTGGATTCGATAAACTGGGGGATGAATTTCATGGGCCCCGGCCGCCCCAGGCTGTTAAGGGCCGTAAGCTCCCCGATGCTGGCGGGTTTGGCCTTCCGCAGAATCTCCTTCCACCAGCTTTTTTCAAACTGGAACACCCCTTCGTTCTGTTCCTCCGCCAGCATGGCGTAGGTACGGGGGTCTTCTTCGTCCACTTTTTCTATGTCGAACCCGGCGTATTCCCCCCCCCGCTCGTGGATTATCTCCACCGTATGTTTAATAAGGTCCAGGGTTTTAAGGCCCAGAAAGTCCATTTTTACCAGGCCGCACTGCTCCAGGAAGCCCATAGTGTACTGGGTTGCCACACTCCCGGTCTTATGGTCCATGTAGAGGGGCACATAGTCCACCAGGTCCGATTTGCCGATCACCACCCCGGCGGCGTGGATGCTGGAGTGGCGGTTAAGGCCCTCCAGCTTCCGGGCCAGGCTGAAAAGTTCGGTATAGCGGGGGTCCTGTTCCGTCTCCCGCAGTTTCGGCTCCCGCTCAAACGCCTTGTCCAGGGTGATTTTGGGGTCCTTGGGGATAAGTTTGGTGATCATTTCAGAATCGGCAATGCTGATATCCAGGACCCTGGCCACGTCCTTAATTACCTGCTTGGCCCCCAGCGTACCAAAGGTGATGATCTGCCCCACCCGCTCCCTGCCGTACTTTTCGGTAACGTACTGGATCACCTCTTCCCGGCGTTCATTGCAAAAGTCCAGGTCAAAGTCGGGCATGGAGATCCGCTCCGGGTTCAGGAAGCGTTCAAAGAGGAGGCCGTACTTTAGGGGATCGATGTCGGTGATTCTAACGGCGTAGGCCACGATAGACCCTGCCCCGGAACCCCGGCCCGGCCCTACGGTAATGCCCCGGTCCTTGGCCCAGTTGATAAAATCCGCCACGATAAGGAAATAGCCGGTAAAATTCATCTTGATGATGATGTCCAGCTCGTATTCAGCCTGTTTGATCACCTGTTCCGGCATTCCGGCGTAACGTTTGGCAAGCCCTTCCATCGTCAAATGCCGCAGATACTGGTTCCCGTCGGCAAAACCGGGGGGTATTTCAAAATCCGGCAGGTACTGCGGCAGCTCTTTAACCTTGATTTCCGGCACGTCGGGGGCGCAGCGCCGGGCTATTTTTACCGTATTGGTAACTGCCTCCGGGTATTCGGGGAACAGGGCGGCCATTTCCTCCGCGGTTTTGAAGTAAAACTGGTCCCCGTAGTACTTTTTACGCCGTTCTTCGCTCCTTAACTTTGCCGTGCCAATGCAGAGCAATACATCGTGGGCCGGAGCGTCTTCCCGGTTCAGGTAGTGAACATCGTTGGTGGCCGCCAGCGGGATGCCCGTCCGGGCGGAAATTTCCGCCAGCACCCGGTTAATGTCCCGCTGGGAGAATGAATTGCCCCGCAGAGCCCCCGCCGGGATACCGTGATCCTGTATTTCCAGGTAAAAATTCCCTTCCCCAAAGATGTCCCGGTAGCGCAGGGCCTTGGCCTCCGCCCCCGGCGTGTTCCCCGCCTGGATTAACCGGGGAATTTCCCCGGAAACACAGGCGGAAAGGGCGATAAGCCCCTCGTGGTACTCGGCCAGCAGCTCTTCGTCCACCCGGGGCCGGTAGTAAAAGCCGTCGGTATAGCCCTTGGAGCAGAGCTTAACCAGGTTGAAGTAACCCTTCCGGCTTTCCGCCAGCAGGATCAAGTGGTAGTACTTGTTATCGCTTTCCGAACCCTTTTTTTCAAAGCGGGAACCCGGCGCCACATAGACTTCACAGCCGATGATAGGCTTGATAGGCTTGGCCCGCTTTTCGTGCCTGCCGTTTTCCTTACAGGCCGCAAGAAAATCCATAGCCCCAAACATGTTGCCGTGGTCCGTCAAAGCAAGATATTCCATTCCCAGTTCTTCTGCCCGGTCGCAGAGACTCGTTACGGAGACCGCCGCATCCTGCAGGGAAAAATCGGAATGGACATGGAGGTGGACAAAATCGCTCATAATTTATGGTATCTACATGACCGCCGCTAGGCAATTCCCCGGCGCAACGGCAATTCCGAATTCAGAAAAAATGACAGTTCAACCTAAAAATTCTTATGCGTTTATCCTGCCGGGGGCGGGCGGTAATCCGGGCGAATAGCAGGCGTAACCCCGGCTATGGCCGTCAACAACCTGCCGGCCCGAACTGTTCGGGCCGGCAGGTTGTTGACGGCTCAGGGTTATGGAAATTGGATCACGGTATCTTCCGATTGTGCCCCTTGGTTAGCTTCATAATATGTCGAGGTAAATTCATCATCAGCGATGTTTTTCTCCTCCGGATCATTAACATAAACCCCGTAAATAGCCCCGTCGTTCATCTTGAATTGCTCCTCGGTGGCCATGTATACCCCGCCGCCTCGGCCGGGAGTGCGGTTGCCGCTGATGACGCCGTCCTCCATCGTGAACATCCCGTTCCCGTTGGCTATATACACCCCGCCGCCGCCGCCGCTGCTGTCCTGAGCCTTGTTATAGCTAATGGCGCCGTTATCCATGTTGAACTTCCCGCCGTATAGGTACACCCCGCCGCCGTGTTATGGCTGATGACGCCGCTGGTGGCGCCGTCCTCCATCGTGAACGTCCCGCCGTGTAGGTACACCCCGCCGCCGTTGCCCGTAGCCGTGTTATGGCTGATGACGCCGCTGGTGTCGCCGTCCTTCATGTTGAACTCCCCGGTGAATAGGAACACCCCGCCGCCGCCGACGTCGACGCCGCTGACATAAGCCTCGTTATTGCTAATGGCGCCGCCCTTCATGTTGAACTTCCCGTAGCCGAGTAGGAACACCCCGCCGCCGCCGCCGCTGCCGCTGGTGACATGAGCCTCGTTATGGCTAATGGCGCCGCCATTCATGTTGAACACCCCGCCGCCGAGGAACACCCCGCCGCCGCCGCCGCTGCTGCCGCTGTTATAATTATTATTGTTGCGGGTATTTCTTGTAATCATGCCGTTGTTCATCGTGAATGTCCCGTAGCCGAGGTACACCCCGGCACCGCCGGTGGCTGCCTGAAACGCCGAAGCCGGGGCCGTGCAGCCACTAATCTCACCGTCCTCCATCGTGAATTTCCCGTCATCTACAAACACCCCGCCGCCGCTGACAGCCTCGCCGCTCACGGTACCGCCGTTCATTATGAATGTCCCGCCTTCCATGTACACCCCGCCGCCGGTGGTGTAGTCGCTTGAGCTCGGGGCGATAGCCTTGCCTGTAATCTTACTAAAGGGATTCATGGTGAGCTTCCCGCTTCCCAGGTACACCCCGCCGCCGCCGCCGCTACCTGTTTTAATCTTCCCGGCAAGCTGCGCATCGGCTCCAAGCGTAACTTCGGTTTGCGCTCCTTCGATAGAAAGCGCGCGGTGATACGCGGTTTCGCTGTTGTTATTTGTGCCGTCAATCTTGATGTTGCTGAACACGACCTTCGCCCCGCCCGTTACCTTGACGACCGAGTCGTTGGTGCCGTTTGACCTGGTCAGCGTCCATGGTGTGATAGTGTCGCTGGTGATGGTGATGGCATCGCCTACGGGCGCGCCACTCAACTCCATAGCCGCATCCACGTCAAGACTGGAAAGGACGATTATCCCCGTCTTGTGTTCCGGGTTGGCCAGCACTGCGTCGTAGGCTTGGGTAAGGGTTTTGAACGGAGCCGATGGCGTGCCTGCCGAATTGTCAGCCCCCCCGTTGCTCACGTAGAAAAAGGCGGACTCCGCGGTGAAGTTTACGGCCCCGTTCCCGTTTTTTGCGGGGGCCGCTCCCCAGCTTACCCCTAAAGCAAAGTCGGTGTTTGCGTCCTGGGGCTTATCGTTTACCCCGTTGCGGATAATCCATACCGGGGGGGAGGCGTTCCAGCCGTTCCAGGCGGCGTCCGGCAGGTTAAAGGGCACGTAGTCCGCATTAAAGCCGGCGGAATTCTGCACCCCTGCCCGGTCCGTCCCGGTATAAGCACTCACATCCCGGAGAATTTGCATCACGCCCAAGGGTGTAACGTCAGGAAGGGGAGATAGAGTTTCCTCCGCATCGGTAATATCTTCTCCCTGGACAATCGTCCGGGCCCCCGCAAAAATGGTGCCGGGGTTCGGGGCCGCCTCATACAGGGCCCGTAATCCGGTTACGTTCCACTTTATGTCCCAGGACCCCGCATCCAGGGGGAGGATATCCCCCAGTACGGCATCCACCGTTGTGCTTCCGCCGGTAAACGTTGTGTCCACCACCACCGGATACAGGGTGATGGATATCTTTTGCCCGCGGGATATGCTTGTACTCTTAAAACCCGCCGCCAGCAGCGTAGGCGGGGTATCCTGGTACCCATAGCCTGGAGCCGTATAATCCCGCTCCTTGTGGCCCATCAACATCAGGAATTTATAGGTACTCCCATAGGTAAGCCCGGTTACCGTCAGGGTTGCGCCCTCCTGGTCATCACGTTCTTTGAGAACTTCCTGAAAATCGGCAACGTTCCCATCTTCATCCACCACCACAAGGTGTATGACGTTACGGATACCCGCATACTTAATTTGGTCCGAAGTCAGCCCGGCGATCCCGCGGACCGTGTCATCGACCCACACGTCCAGGGTAAAGGGTTCGCCGCCCGGTATGCCGGAGGAAGTTCCCCTGTCCGGTGTCTTTTGGGAAGGAAGCGTAACATTCCCGGAGGTATTTTCCGGGAAATTGACCGAAATGGAGTTCAAACATGCCGTCAACCCTGCTACCAGCAAAGCTGTCAGCAGTGCCGCCAACGTTGCCGTGATGCCTAGCCGTGAACGCACCTCCTGTTGGGGGGGGGGGGGGGGGGGTAAGGTTGCCCACAATGGGCCACCGGGGCCGGGAAAAGGACTGTGTTTTTTGCAACATAACGGCGCCTTATATCTTTTAACTGAACCCC
>JAIRXT010000058.1 GCA_031268125.1 Treponema sp.
GGGGGCCCCGGATTTTTCCAGCCGGCAGGACCCCCGATAATGTTTTACGTCTCTTTTCGGATTTGGAATTTTGAATTCGGAATTGCTGGGTTCGGCTAGCAGCCTGTTGCACTTGTATATTTTTTTGCATATTTATGCAAAAAATATTCGATAAATGGGCTGCCTTGGCAGTTTGTAAGGTAAAAATATTCACCTTTGTGAATATTTTTACTGTTTTATGCGCGAAGCGCAACAAACTGCTAGGCATGTTTGTTCCTGAAAAGGGCAAGACCCTCGATATGGGCGGTCTGGGGGTAAAAGTCATAGTAGATCAGCTTTTCGAGTTCCCAGGCCCCCTTCACAAGCTCACCGCTGTCCCGGGCCAGGGTGGCGGGATCGCAGGACACGTAGGCAAGAAGGGGCGCCGGCCCCCGGGCAAGCCAGCGCCGCATCGGGGGGGAAAGCCCCTGCCGGGGAGGGTCCGCAACGATAAAACCGTAGGCGGGAGCACCGGAGGGACCCTCCGCTTCTTTCATCTTCACCCATTCATTATCGGTGAGGGCGAAAAAATTGCGGTCCCCGGGATCGACATTCTGCCGGGCCAGAGCCAGGGCGGCCCGGTTTTCCTCCAGCAGATCGGTCCGGGGGAAACGGCCGGACAGGAAGGCGGCAAAAGTTCCCACCCCGCAGTAGAGGTCCGCCAGCGGAAGGGAGGAATCCGCCCTTCCGGCAATGGATACAAGGTCCCCGGCCAGGGCTTCCAGCATGACCGCGTTACTCTGAAAAAACAGCCCCGCCTCCATCAGCAATTCCCGGTCCCGGATCCGTACCCGTCCCCGCTCCCCCTCCCGCAGGACCATGCCCCCCCGGCTGTAAAGGGTAAAGCGGCCGGCCGGGGCCTCCAGTTCCCCGGAAGCCAACAGGGAGCGGATCCCCGGATCGGCCACCGGACAGTCCGCCGCCGGAATTACCCGGTGTTCCGCCCCGTCTCCGGCCCGGTCTCCGGAAGAGGACATAAACCCCACCCCGGCCTTCCCCGAAACCGGATTCTTCCCGGCCGCGTGCAGTTGCACCCGGTTGCGGTATTCCCAGGGGGGAGACGGGAAAACGGAGATGTTCTCCAGGGCTTCCAGGCGAAGCGCAGCGGGGATACCGCTCAAACGGCCAAAGGTTTCCCGCAGAATCCCCGTTTTAACCTCAAGCTGGAACCGGTAGTCCAGATGTTGAAGGGAACAGCCCCCGCAGCCCCGCCCTTCCCGTCCCGCAAGGGGGCAGCGGGGCTTTACCCGCCGGGGAGACGCCTCCGCCAGGTCCAGAAGCCCGGCTTCCGCCCAGCCCTTGTGGCTGCGCCGTACCCTGGCCCGTACCCGTTCCCCCGGAACGGTATGGGGGATAAACACCGCCTGCCCCTCATAGCGGGCCATTCCCGCGCCTCCCGGCACAATCTTTTCCACTTCCGCGCTGATAATCTCCCCTGGAATCATAAGGCAAGGCTATAACACAAAAGGCATAATTGAAAGAACAAGAAATAGAGAGTACAATCCCCTCATGGATGATCTGGATATCCGGCAGGATTCCACGGGCTGGCTGCCCGTTGCCCGCGGGGGCCGGCTTTTTGTGCGGCATTGGGTCAAACCCGGGTTAGACAGGCCCCGGGCCGTTATGCAGATCGTGCACGGCATGGCGGAGCATTCCCTTCGCTATGAACGGCTTGCCCGGCGCTTAAATGCCGAAGGCATTGAAGTCTGGGCCCCGGACCTGCGGGGCCACGGTCTTTCGGCGGCTCCCGGCCGGAACGACCCCCAATGGGGGGGAATCCGGGGGCACTGCGCCGATACGGACGCCCTTCCCCTGATAACCGGCGATATCGACACCTTGAACCAGGTTATCCGGGAAAAACGGCCCGGTATCCCCTGCTTTCTCATGGGCCATTCCTGGGGTTCCTTCCTTGCCCAGCACTACATAGAGACCCGGGGGAACACAAAACTTGCCGGTTGTATCCTTTCGGGAACCAGGGGTCCCGGCAGTTTTAAGATACGGGCCGGCGCCCCGCTGATGGCCGTCCTCGCCCGGCTTGCGGGGGTCCGGCGTTATTGCGCCCTCAGCCGGGCCCTGGCGGACGGCGCCTACAACAAACCCTTCCGCCCCAACAGGACGCCCTTCGACTGGCTTTCCCGGGACAATGCGGAAGTGGACAAATACGCTGCCGATCCCCTCTGCGGTTTCCCCTGTTCGGCGGGTTTCTACCGGGACCTTACCGCCCTCCTGACGCATATCCACCGGCCGGAACAGATGGAACGAATCGACCGGCGGCTTCCCGTTTACATATTTTCCGGCAGCGCCGATCCCGTAGGGGACATGGGGGCCAGCCCTACCGCCCTGGTGGATGCCTACCGGACTATGGGGATTGGGGACCTGGAGTTTGTACTGTACCCCGATGCCCGGCATGAATGTTTGAACGAAACCAACAAGGAAGAGGTAACGGAGAATCTGCTTGCCTGGATTGAAAAACATATTTCCCCCGGCGAACCGGATTCTCCTTCCGCCGGAACTTCGGGACAAGGGCAGGGGGATTTTTAGTGCGTTTTCGATATTCTGCGGCAAAAAACGGGAAACCGGCAAAGAAAGCCCTGGTATATACGCCGGAGGAACACGGTATCCCCCTTTCCAATGTCGATAGTGATGCGATTCACATCGTTAAGCGGCTCAAAGAATCGGGATTCGACACGTACATCGTGGGGGGGGCCGTGCGGGACCTTATCCTGGGCAAGAAACCCAAGGATTTCGACATCGTAAGCCAGGCAAGCCCGGCCCGCATCAGGAAGATCTTCCGCAATTCCCGGATCATCGGCAACCGCTTCCGCCTGGTCCACGTATACGCGGGAAGAAAAATCTTCGAGGTTTCCACCTTCCGCTCCCTTAAAGAGGGCCATACGGGCAATTCCTTCGGCACTATCGAAGAAGATGTTCTGCGCCGGGATTTTACCGTAAATTCCCTTTTTTACGATCCCCAGCAGCAGATTGTGGTGGATTTTGTGGGGGGCATGAAGGATATCGGGAAAAAACGAATCTGCTCCATCATTCCCCTGGACACCATCTTTACCGACGACCCGGTACGGATGATCCGGGCGGTAAAATACGGGGCCGCCACGGGCTTTAAGCTGCCCCTGCCCCTGCGCTGGAGGATTCGCCGGGACTCGTCCCTCCTGGCCCAGGTTTCCCCGTCCCGGCTTACGGAGGAGATCAACAAGATCATCCATTCCTCCCAGGCGGCCCGGATTGTTGAAAACCTTGAAGCCCTGGGACTGTTCCGCTACCTCCAGCCCAATGCCTCACAACTGCTCAGGGGAAACCCCGGTTTCCGCACCCGGTATCTGCGGGACCTTGCGGCCCCGCCGGATCCCGCGGAAGAAGAAAAACCCGGCAGGGTTATGAGCTCCCTGGTCCGGGCCTTTCTTGAAGACGTTACGGACTGGGACCGGATCGACAGCCAGGAAAATTACCACTCCGCCTTCCTCGCTGCCCGCCAGTTTGTTCTTCCCATGAATCCCCCCCGGCTGGAACTGGACAGCGCCGTAAGGCTGGTCTTTGCCGAACACGGCCAGACCGTAAAACAGACCCCCATAAGGCGCCGGAATACCGGAGAAAGGGGAAAACCCGGCGTCCAGGAAGATCCGCCGTCCGCGAAAACCGGCAAAAATCCTGTAAAAGAGAACCGGACCCCCGGCGGGGCGGAACTCCCGGCCCCCGGGAAACGCCGCCGCCGCAGACACCGGAAAACTTCCCCGGCAGACGGAACGGTCCTGCGGGAGGACGGCGGAAAGGCCGAAGGCCCGCCGCGTTAGATTGATTTTTTAACGGCAGCAGATGATAATAGAAACGGCTCAAATGAAGAACCCCGCCGCAGGCAGGGTATCTTCAGTCGAATGAAGAACCCCGCCGTAGAGCGGTCGGGGTATCTTCGTTCGAGAAGAAAAAGTCCTGCGGACTTTTTTCATTTTATACTGGGGGTCTGCTACCCCGCCTTCGTTGGCAGGGAATTGAACCGCCCCAGAGGCTCCCCCGCGAACCGGTGAGCGGGTTCTTGGGTATTAGACCCCCTTCGAATAAAAAATGATTTGAATACTGCCTAACTGCCGGGCCGGATTTTGCCGGAAGACTACTATCCCGACATGATTGTAGTTGTGGTTTTTTGTGCCTGCCTGTTCCTACCCATTTACTCGGACAC
>JAIRXT010000150.1 GCA_031268125.1 Treponema sp.
ATGACCCTGTACCTCTCCCTGGGCACGGGCCTGCCCACCCTGGTGGGAAACATTCTGGGGGGCTTTATCGTAGAGTACTTCGGCTACCCCGCCCTTTACGGCAGTTATACCGTTTTCGCTGTCATGGCCGCAGTGTTGTACCACATCATCCGCATTAAACTTGGCCCGCAACGTTCCGCCGGGGCCGGAAAATTGCCGGGAAAACGCATGTAGAATCTGCCTCCGCTATCTTCAATACGCCGACATATTGCCGGCGGCATGAGGCGCCATTTTTATACGCTATTGACATTATGACATTATCATGGAAGATATATAAAATGAAGAATATACTTATTATTTCTTTTGATACGATCAACAATGAGGAATATCCCGCATCATATTCTATAGCATCGCTACTTGCTTCTTTAAAATCTGACACATCAGAAAAAATGAATATAGTACACTGGCCTTTCAATACTTTAGAAAACGATTTCGAGCAGAAATTATACAACAAACTTAAATTAAATAATATAAATCAATTTGAAAGAATTGCAATATCTGTTTTCGTTTGGTCCGAATTGATTGTTAGAAAATTATTGGAAAGTGAATACTTTATAAATTATAGAGGAATAATCATTTTGGGCGGCAGACAGATTATTGGCGAGGAAAATAATTTGATAAATGATTATCCTCGCTGTAAAATATTTGTCATTGGATATGGGGAGAATATTATTAAAGATGCAATCTCCATGAATATTGATAAACCAAAATTTTTATATGGAAATTCTAAAGATTTAAATTTTCCATCACCCTATCTTACAAATGAGTTATCTGTTCTGGAAAATCAGAAAATGGTTAGGATGGAAACCAAAAGGGGATGTCCATATTCATGCGATTTTTGTGCGCATAGGGATCTGACTGATAACAAGGTGTATGATTTCCCGTATGACCGTATTAAATCCGAATTAGATTTATTCAAGCAAAAGAGAGTAGAAAAGATAAACATTATTGATCCCATATTTAATTTTGGAAATGAATATTTAAATATTTTAGACTATATTTATAACAATAAAATCAATTCAAAAATATCTCTTCAAGCCAGGTTTGAGCAAATTAAAGGGGAAAATGGTCGCAGATTTATTGATATGTGCGGCAAGCTAAATATTGTTTTAGAATTTGGTGTTCAATCATTAATAGAAAAAGAGTATAATAGCATTGGCAGAGAAAATGACATTGAAAATATTACAAGAATTGTAAAAGACTTAAATAAGAAAGGAATTGATTACGAAATATCAATCATATATGGATTGCCCGAGCAATCGCCAAAGACATTCCAGGAAACGATTGATCGTTTGGCATCAATGGAATGCAAGAGTATAAAGGCGTATCCATTGATGCTTTTAAAAGGGACAAAATTATATAAAAATAAAGAAAAATGGAACTTAAAAGAAAAAATATTTGAAAATATTCCATTGGTAATTGAAAGTAATTCTTTTTCAGAAAAAGAATGGGAAAAAATGAAAAAAATTGCAGAACAATTTAGAGAAAAATAAAACTAAAAAACGGCACATAACAGGACTGTTTACGCTTCGCTCCCACGTTCAACTTCACCCACATTTTGCCAGCCCTGGAAATGCTACGCATTTCCTTATCCGGGCCGCCATCGGACTAAAGTCCGCAACGTCGTAAACAGCCGGAACGTTATGCGAAATCAGCAATTCCGAATTCAAAATTCCAAATCCGAAAAGAGCCGTAAAAAATCACCGGGGATCCTGTCGGCTGGAAAAATCCGGGGCCCCTCCCCCTAAATAAAACTAACATTGCTTAAGGGGGGGGTAATCAAGGGGGCTTTTTTGCTAAAAGTAAAATTGCTGGGTCAAGGCCCGCGGGCCTTGACCCTTTGTGGTAGCGGGCCCCCCCCTTAGAATCTTCGGCCGCTTACTTTGACTTGGCTTTTTTCTTAATGTCCTTGAGGTAGTACTGTTCGCCGGAAAAATACTCCCGGGTAAGTTTTACGATCAGGGGGCTCAGCACCAGGATGGTGATCATGTTGGGCAGGATTATCAGGGCGTTGGTCAGGTCCAGCACGGCCAGTATTGCTTCCAGGCTGAAGAAGGCTCCCAGCATGATGCTGAGGGTGTAGATTATCCGGGTATACTTGGAGATTTTGGTGTTAAAGAAAAATTCCACCAGTTTTTCACCGTACCAGATAACCGCGATAATGCTGGACATTACAAACAGGAAAAGGGAAATGGTAACAATATAACCGCCGGCGGTGCCCAGGACCTTTTGAAAGGCTACGGAGGGCATGGTAAGGGCTAGACTGGGGGGAATATCTTTCCATACGCCGCTGGTGAGTACCACCAAGCCGGACATGGTACAGACGGTTCCGTCTATCAGAACCTCAAAAACGCCCCACATGCCCTGGCGTACCGGATGATCGGTAATGGCGGCGGCGTGGGCGATGGGGGCGGAGCCCATGCCCGCCTCGCAGGAGTAGGTGGCCCGGGCCAGACCCCAGCGGATGGCCATAGAGACTCCCGCGCCGATAAAGCCCCCGGTGGCGGCGGTTCCGGTGAAGGCGCTCTTAAAGACCAATGCCAGGCTGGGGAACAGATTCCCGATATGGGCGATGATTACGATGATGGAACCGGCGATATACAACAAGCACATGATGGGGACCATCTTATCGGCCACTTTTGCTACCCGGATAAGGCCGCCTAGAACTACGGAACCTACCAGTACCATAAGGATGATGCTGCTGACGTACTTATTGACCCCCAGGGCTTCGGCGTTTTGAATGAGCGAAATGGACTGGGTGGCAATGGAGGGCAGATAGTATACCATAGCCACCAGCGCCCCGGCCCGGGCTACCACGCGGCCCACGGATTTTAAGGGGAAGCCCTTGGTCATGTAGTAACCGGGGCCGCCGACATAGTGGCCGTCGGCGTTCTGTTCCCGGTAGTAGACTCCCAGCACTACTTCCGAAAACTTGGTGGCCCCCCCGATTATGAAGATGACCCACATCCAGAACAGGGCGCCGGGGCCGCCGAAGGCTATGGCCGCAGAAACCCCCACGATGTTGGTGGCGCCGATGGTGGAGGCCATAGCGGTGGCGGCGGCCTGGAAGGGGCTTACCGTGCCGATCCCCTTGCCTTTGTCAAATAGCTTGCCGAAGGTCTGTTTGACGATGTAGGGCAAGTGCCGGATTTGGAAAAAATTCAGCCGGATGGTAAGGAAAATGCCCCCGCCCACCAGCACGATCAGGAAAAGGACATTCCAGAAGAACCCCGAAATGGCCCCAACTACCCCAAAAAAGGCTTCCATACTGCACACTCCTTTATATGAAGGGCTTAAACCCTTGCATCCACGGTTTTACAGAGGATCGTCCGCCAAGGCCCGGTAAAGATCCGCCACGGTGGGGATGATCTCATCGTTAAAATCGAACTGGGCGGTATGAATGGGGGAACGTCCTTCACCGGCGCCCACCCAAAACATGGCCCCCCTGGTCCGCTTGGTGTACCAGGCAAAATCTTCGGAACCCCGGGCAGGGCTGCCTACTTCCACGGTCGTAAAGCCCAACTGCCGGGCAGCCCGGTGTACCCTGGCGGCGCTTTCGCTGTGGTTATGCAGCGCAGGGACGCTGTCGCAGAAATCGAAGCTGCATTCCAGGCCGTAACGGGCCGCTTCCTCCCTGGTCTTTCCTTCGATTTTTTGCTTGAGATCCTCCAGTTCGCTGTCAAACTGGCTGCGGATGGTCAGCATCAGGCGGCCTTCGCTGGCGGACATGCCGAAGGCTTCTTTCCCGGCATTGATGCCGATGACCGTGCAGAGTACCAGCCCCCGGTATTGGGAGGGTTCGATGAACGCGTTGATGCTGCCGATGATCTCCGCAATGGCGAAGCAGGGGTTCCGCCCGTCTTCGGGCTGGCTGGCGTGGGCGGGAATGCCCTTCAGGCTGATGATCATACCGGTGGAGCCGCAGCTTGCGATGCCGTCCATGACGGCGATGCTGTGAACCGGCATACCCGGAACATTGTGGCAGGCAAAAACTTCGGCAATTCCCTCTTCTTCCATCAGGGGGGCGCATTCAAAACCGCCCTGAACCGTTTCTTCCGCATGCTGAAACACAAAATAGATGTTTTTATCGGCGCCGTGTTTGCTTACGTCCAAGGCAAACCCGGCCAGGCTTGCGCTATGGCCGTCGTGGCCGCATTTATGGGCTACGCCGGGGAACTGGGAGCCGTAGGGAAGCGTAATGGTCTCGTCGATGGGCAGGGCGTCAAAATCCGCCCTAAAGGCTATGGCCGGCCGGTCTTTCCCGGCCCGGTACCGGGCGTAGAACCAGTATCCCTTGTCTACCACCTCAAGGGAACTGTGCTGGTGCAGGAAGCCAATCAGATGCCGTTTAGTCCAGGTTTCCCGGCAGGCCAGTTCCGGATGATGATGAAGTTCATGGCGCAGAGCCACGGCAAGGTCCAGATGCCTTTTTTCCATGCTGCATTCCCTTGTAAGAGCGTATTGGCAAAAGTTGGCCGGAAGCCAGCCAAAACAATGTGGGTATTTTAAGATTTTTTAGCCGGGCTTTCAAGATGTTTATTCATTTTTTATACGGTATTTGCAAATTTTGCGATATTTATACGATTTTTATGAGGGGAGAAGCCTCTGTCTTTAGATAAAATACATAAAGGATTCTTCAATGTCGCCGGTACAGATTATTTCGGAAAGGGACTTTTTGTTGATCACCCTGGCGATTCCCTCGTTCATCCGGTCAAACACGGCGGTTCTGATACAGCGTTGAAGCCGGGTTTCCGGTATGTCGGGAAGGGGCGGGTCTACCACCAGCATGTCGCCTTCCAGCACCCGCAGCACGTCCCCCAGGATTATGTCCCGGGCCGGCCGGCTCAGGGTATAGCCGCCGGAAGCGCCTTTGACGGACCGGATAAAACCGGAACGCCTGAGTATTATGGCCACCTGTTCCATGTAACGGATTGAAATACCCTTCCGCCCGGCCACCACCGCCAGGGGTATGTGGGATTCGCCGGTATGTTCGGCCAAATCAATAAGAAGCCTGATTCCATAACGGCCCCGGGTGGAAATTTTCATATCGTATACTCCACTTGATCCATGATTTTATAAGAATGGACCAGATCCTCCAGCGAGAGCGAATCGATACAGCCGCAAATTTCATCGTATAGTTCTACCCAGGTCTGCCGGGACCCGCAGGTACCCCGCAGGGGGCAGACGTCGACGCTGATACATTCCACCGGTTCCAGGGAACCTTCCACGGCCCGCAGAATATCCCCCACGGTAATCTTTCCCGGGTCCCTCCCCGGCACATACCCCCCCTGGGGGCCCCGGAACCCCAGCACAATCCCCGCCTTCCTGAGGGGGATAAAAAGCTGTTCCAGGTAGCCTTCCGATATGCCCGTGTTTTCCGCAATGATCCGGGTGCTGGTGTACTCCCCCGCCGGCAGCAGGGCCATGTACAAAAGGGCCTCCAGGGAGTAGCGCCCTTTGGTAGAAATTCTCATGAACCGGAACCCCGTCCGCAGCACGCAAAGGCCGCTTCCAGATCAGCGATCAGGTCGTCGGCGTCTTCAATGCCCGCGGAAAGCCGCATCAGCCGGTCGTTTACCCCTGCGGAAAGCCGCATCGGTTCCGGTATGGCCGCGTGGGTCTGTACCAGGGGGTAGGTGATGAGGGATTCCACACCCCCCAGGCTTTCGGCAAACAGGATAAGGGATACGTTCCGCAATATTACCGGCACATCGGCGCCGTTCTTTAGGTAGAACGAAACCATCCCGCTGTGCCCGCGGGCCTGGGCGGAGGAAAGGGCGAACTGGGGGTGGTCCGTAAAGCCGGTGTAGAATACCTTTTCCACCCGATCCTGCCCCCGCAGCCATTCGGCAATTCGGCGGCCGTTCAGGGCGTGCCGTTCCATCCGCAGCGCCAGGGTTTTGATGCCCCGCAAGGTAAGCCAGCTGTCAAAGGGGCCCAGGCTTGCCCCCTCGCTTTTCTGAATGTTCCGCAGGGGCTCCTCCAGATCGTCCCGGGAGTGGACCAGAAAGCCGGAAAGGGTATCGTTATGCCCCGCCAGATACTTGGTCCCGCTGTGGAGCGCCAGATCCGCCCCCAGGGCCAGGGGATTCTGAAAATAGGGGGACAGGAAGGTGTTGTCCACCGCCAGTATCCCCCCCTTTTTGTGGATAAGCTCCGCGCAGAGGCGGATATCCGTTACCTTCATCATCGGGTTTGAAGGAGTCTCGATAAAAATGGCCCTGGTTTCGTCCCGCATGGCGGCGCGCAGTTTGGCGGCATCGCTGGTATCAACCCAGGAAAAGGAAAAACCGTAGCGGCGGTAGAAATCGTTCAGCAGCCGGTAGGTCCCGCCGTAAAGGTCTTCGGAGATCAGCAGGTGATCCCCCGGCTTAAACAGTTTGATAAACGCGGAAACCGCCCCCATGCCGCTGGCAAAGGCAAGGCCGTAGCGCCCCCCCTCCAACCGGGCCAGGGTCCGTTCCAGTTCCGTCCGGGTAGGATTAAGCCCCCGGCCGTAATCAAAACCCGTGCTTTCCCCCAGACCGGGGTGCCTAAAGGTGGAACTTTGGTAGATCGGAACGCTTACGGCGCCGGTAAGCCCCTCGAAAAGGCTCCCCCCGTGTACCGCCAGCGTATCCAGCGACAGGCTGCCCGCAGAAGGGCAGGTTTTTGCGGGAATCACATAAAACTCCTAGCCGAATTGTAGGATAAGGACAGTCCTATTGCAAGGGCGAAGAATCGGAACGTTACGCGTTAAGGGCCTTTATTTCCGCCTGAACGAGGGCGGCCAGTTCACCGGGGGCCTTGCCGGTTTCCACCAGGCGGTTTTCGCTTTCACCGCGGCGGCGGAGTTCCACCCTGGGGGAATCCCCGGCCAGGTTCTTGTCCCCCACGACTACCCGGAAGGGGATGCCGATAAGGTCGGCGTCCTTGAATTTGACCCCCGGCCGCTCGTCCCGGTCGTCCACCAGGACTTCAATGCCCCGCCCTTCCAGTTCCTCCGCCAGGGTATCGGCGGCGGCCTTAACGGTCCCTTCGTACTTTATAGGGATGACGATCACCTGATAGGGGGCCAGGGTCATGGGCCAGCGGATGCCGTCATCGTCGTGGTGTTCTTCGATCACGCTGGCCAGGGTCCGGTCCAGGCCGATACCGTAGCTGCCCATGACGGGGATGCAGGTTTTGCCGTTTTCGTCCAGGTAGGTTACGTTCATGGAACGGGTGTACTTGTAGCCCAGCTTAAAGATGTGCCCCAGTTCGTTGCCTTTTTTCTCGTAGAGTTCCCCGCCGCAGCGGGGACAGCGGTCCCCGGCCTTGACGGTCCGCAGGTCCCGGACCATCCAGCCCGTAAAATCCCTGCCGTAGGCAGCATGCCGGTAGTGCAGGTCCTTTGCCAGGGCCCCGGTAACCGCATCGTTCATGGCGGTAACGGTTTCGTCAACGATAAGGGGCAGGGCCGTAAGCCCCAAGGGGCCGGCAAAGCCCAGCGGAGCGCCGGTAAGGCGTTCCACATCGGCATCCGCAGCCAGGACCGCCTCGCCGGCCTTAAGGGCAGCGGCAAGTTTTGCCTCATTCACGTCCAGATCCCCACGGATAGCCACGGCGAAAAACGCCTCCGGGTAGAGTTCCGGCGCACCGGGGGCGGGCCGGCGGCGTTCCAGGGAAGCGCAGCCGGGCGCGCCGGAAAGGTCCAGTTCCACATTTACCGCCCGGTAAATCAGGGTCTTGATAAAGGTCTCCGCCCCGGTTTTAAGAAAGGCACAGAGTTCTTCGATGGTCTTTACCGCAGGGGTGTCGATCTTCTCCGGGGCCGCCGCGGCGGCCGCTATTGCAGCTTCCGGGGAATCCGGCGCCCGGAAATCCGGCTTACAGGCGGCCTTTTCCATGTTGGCGGCGTAATCGCAGCTTTTGCAGAGGAGCAGGGTATTGTCGCCCACTTCGCTTTCCACCATGAATTCTTCGGAACCGCTGCCCCCCATAGCCCCGGAATCCGCCTGTACGGGGATCACCGTAAGGCCGCAGCGCTTAAAGACCCGCCGGTAGGCCCGGCCCATGTCCCGGTAAGTCTTGTCCAGGCTTTCCTCACCGGTATGGTAGGAATAGGCGTCCTTCATCACGAATTCCCGGCCCCGCATCACCCCGTAGCGGGGGCGGATTTCATCCCGGTACTTGCTGTTGATCTGGTACAGGGAAAGGGGAAGCTGGCGGTAACTGGAAAGCTCGTCCCGGACCAGGGCGGTAAAGGCCTCCTCCGCAGTGGGGGAAACCACCAGATCGATGCCCAGCCGATTCTTGGCCCGGAGCATGGCGTCCCCCCAGGCGTCCCAGCGGCCGGATTCCTTCCAGACATCGCCGGGCACCACCACCGGGGGCTTAACCTCCAGGGAATTGACGGCCTCCATTTCCTCCCGGATAATCTGTTCCAGCTTGCGGAAGGAACGGAGCCCCAGGGGCAGGTAGGCAAAAAGACCGCCGGC
>JAIRXT010000219.1 GCA_031268125.1 Treponema sp.
GGAAAAAGTAGACGCCCTTATGGTTTAAGCTAAACGCGGCCTGAACTGTACCAGCACTTTTACTTTTACAAAATTTTCGATGGAAAAGACGCCTATAAAATCATTTGGGGTCCTGCCGGTGGAAAGAATCCGGGGCCCCCACCCCAGATTCTTTCCACCGGCACCCCCTGTTACATTCTTCGGGCGTCTTTTCTCCCCCCTAAAAAAACTAACATTGCTTAAAAGGGGGTTAATCAAGGTAAAAAATGGTCAAATGGTGAACGGTAATTCGGGGTAATACCCGCGGGAACATCGTCATTTGACCATTTTTTTGTTGGACAAGGGGGATTTTTCGCTAAAAATAAAATTGCCGGAACTGCACGCGGGGCGGGCGCAGTTCAGGTCAAAATAGCATGTACAGGCCCCTGCATAACTTTACACAGATTTAACATAACCTCTCCCGCGGATTTGACATTCCCGCCCTTATATTAAACGCAGAAAACGCGGGGATATCCCGCATACAAGGAGCATAACATGAAAAGACTGGCTGGCCTGGCGCTGATTACCCTGCTGGCAGGGAACGTGTTTGCCGCGGGAAGGCAAAATTCGGGCGGTTCGTCCGGCGGGAGCATCATCGTCATGTCCCGGGAAGACGGATCGGGAACAAGGAGCGCCTTTACGGAACTGTTTGGGGTTCTCGATTCCGGCAGCAGGGACGCCATTACCCTGTCGGCGGAAATAACCAATAACACCGCGGTTATGATGACCAGCGTGGCGGGAGAACGAAACGCCATAGGCTACATCTCCCTGGGTTCCCTCAACGACACGGTAAAGGCCCTGGCCATTGACGGGGTCGTGCCGGACGCCGAAACCGCCGCCGCCGGAACCTACAAGATCACCCGGCCCTTTTATATTGTTACAAAAGGCGAAGTAAAGGCTGCGGCCGGGGACTTTATCGCCTTTATCATGAGCCGGGAAGGACAGGACGTTATCAGCGCCAACGGGTATGTCCGCAGGGCCGACACGGGAGCCTTCACCAGCGCCATGCCTTCCGGCAGAATCATTGTGGCCGGTTCTTCTTCGGTTACGCCGGTCATGGAAAAACTACAGGAAGCCTACGAGAAAATTAACCCCGGCGCCGGCATCGAGATACAGCAGAGCGACTCCTCCACCGGGATAAACGCCGCCGTCGACGGAATCTGCGACATCGGCATGGCCTCCCGGGACCTGCGGAGTACCGAAATAGAGAAGGGCCTGACGGGCACGGTTATCGCCATTGACGGCATTGCGGTGATCGTCAACAAAGCAAACCCGCTGACCGGTCTGACCAAGGACCAGGTAAAGGCCATTTATCTGGGCCAGGCGGAAACCTGGAGCGCCGTAACCCGGTGAAAGAAAAACTACTGCACGGCGTCTTTGCGGCGGCGGCCTGCGTGTGCATCTCCTGCGTAGCCCTAATCTGCCTGTTCCTGTTCGTCAACGGTATTCCGGCCGTGGGGAAGATTGGCCCCCTGGCCTTCCTGGCGGGAACAACATGGAAACCCGGGAGCGATCTGTACGGCATAGCGCCGATGATACTGGGCAGTATATACGTTACCGCGGGGGCCGTCATCTTTGGCGTGCCCCTGGGCGTATTCACCGCCGTCTTTATGGCGAAGTTTTGCGGAAAGTCCCTGCACCAGGCGCTTTCCCCCTGTATATCCCTCCTTGCCGGAATCCCTTCGATAATTTACGGATTCTTCGGCCTGGTGGTCATGGTCCCCGTTTTGCGTTTCTTTTTTGGAGGCAGCGGGAAAAGCCTCTTAACAGCATCACTGCTGCTTGCGCTGATGATCCTCCCCACCATCATCAGCGTATCAGAAGCTTCTATCCGTGCCGTACCGGAAAGTTTCTACGAAGGGGCACTAGCCCTGGGGGCCACCCACGAGCAGTCGGTCTTTTTTGCCGTCCTGCCCGCGGCCCGTTCCGGGATCACCGCGGGGGTTGTCCTGGGCATAGGCCGCGCCATTGGGGAAACAATGGCCGTCATCATGGTTGCCGGAAACCAGGCCGTCATCCCGCGCAGCCTTTTCCGGGGGCTCCGCACCCTTACCGCCAACATCGTGCTGGAAATGGGCTATGCCGCGGAGCTTCACCGGGAAGCCCTAATCTCCACCGCGGTCGTCCTGTTTGTGTTTATTCTGATAATAAACATTCTCCTGTCTCTTGGTAAAAAAAGGACCTTTTGATGAAACAGACACGCAAGCCCCTGTCCTGGCTGTTAGGATTCCTGGTACGGGCATCGGCAGTTATCACCATAACGATAATTCTTTTCCTGGTGGGTTACATCCTGATAAAAGGTATTCCCAACCTTTCCACGGATCTTTTTTCTCCCCATTACTCCAGCGAAAACGTATCCCTGCTCCCGGCGATGATCAACACCATCATCATTACGATAACTGCGTTACTGGCGGCGGTCCCGGTGGGAATATGTTCCGCCATCTGGCTGGCGGAATATTCACGGCGGGGCAGCCGCCTGATCATCCTGGTCCGGCTTGCAGCGGAAACCCTGGCGGGAATCCCCTCCATCATTTACGGCCTTTTTGGGATGCTGCTCTTTGTTATATTCCTCGGCTGGGGATACTCCCTCCTGGCGGGGGCCTGCACCCTGGCAATTATGGTTCTGCCGGTCATCATGCGGACCACCGAAAACGCCCTGCTCTCCGTGCCGGATTCCTTCCGGGAAGGCAGCTTCGCCCTGGGAGCAGGAAAACTGCGGACCATATTTTCCATCGTCCTCCCGGCGGCCATGCCGGGGATTCTTTCAGGTGTCATTCTTTCCATCGGGCGCATCGTGGGAGAAACGGCGGCGTTGATTTTTACCGCCGGAACGGTAGCAAAAATACCGTCCGGCCCCTTTTCTTCGGTACGGACCCTGGCGGTTCACATGTACAGCCTTTCCAGCGAAGGCTTATATATCAAACAATCCTACGCCGCCGCAGTAGTACTGCTTGTTGTGGTGGCGGGAATCAACGCCCTTGCGGGCCTGGGAGCGAAAAAAATAGGATCGAATCTCAATGGATAAACTCAGCATTACCAGCCTTAATCTGTATTACGGAACCTTCCCGGCCCTTAAAAACGTCAACCTTTCCATAAACACCCGTGAAATAGTCGCCCTTATCGGGCCTTCCGGCTGCGGTAAATCAACGCTGCTCAAAACCATAAACCGCATGAACGATTTGATAGACGACTGCCGGATCGAAGGGGAAGTCCTGCTTGACGGAGAAAACGTCTACAGCGGCATGGACGTAACTTTGCTGAGAAAACGAATCGGCATGGTCTTCCAGAAACCGAACCCCTTCCCCATGAGCATTTACGACAACATAGCCTTTGGCCCCCGGACCCACGGCGTCAAGTCCCGGATAAAGCTGGACGAGATCGTGGAGGCATCCCTTCAGGCCGCGGCAATCTGGGACGAGGTAAAGGACCGGCTGAAAAAAAACGCCCTCTCCCTTTCCGGCGGACAGCAGCAGCGGCTTTGTATAGCCAGGGCCCTGGCGGTAAACCCCGAAGTCCTGCTCATGGACGAGCCCACCAGCGCGCTGGATCCCATATCCACCTCAAAAATAGAAGACCTTGCGGCGGAACTGAAAAAACAGTACACTATTGTTATCGTTACCCACAACATGCAGCAGGCGGCCCGGATTTCCGACCGGACCGCTTTTTTTCTTCTTGGAGAAATGATCGAGTGTAATTCTACAGAATCGATTTTTTCCATGCCCCGGGACAAACGGACCGAGGATTATATTACCGGGAGATTTGGCTGATGCGCGAAACATACCATAAGCAGCTTGAAAATCTACATACCGAACTTATACGAATGGGGGCCCTGTGCGAAGACGCCATTGCCAACGCAGTAAAGGCCCTGGTTGACGGGGACAACGCCCTGCGGGAAAAAGTATGGGACCTGGAACGGGAAATCGACATAAAAGAACGCGAAATAGAGTCCTTTTCCCTGCGCCTGCTTCTGCGGGAACAGCCGGTGGCCGGGGATCTGCGGCAGATAACGGCGGCACAGAGAATGATCACCGACATGGAGCGCATCGGCGATCAGGCGGCCGACATAGCGGAACTTTCGCGCTTCATCGAAAACCGGGAAATTATCGGCGGTATTCCCATCAGCGATATGGCAAAGGCCGCCGCAAAGATGCTTACCGGCAGCGTAGATGCCTTTGTGGCGGCGGATCTTGAAAAAGCCCGGTCGGTTATAGCCGGCGATGACGTGGTGGACAGCTATTTTACGGAAATTAAAAACGGATTAATCGCGCTGGTATCAAAAAACAGCGGCGTTGGGGAGGATTGTATAGACCTCATCATGATAGCAAAGTACCTGGAACGAATCGGCGATCACGCGCAAAATATTGCGGAGTGGGTTGAATTCTCCATCACCGGGAAACGCCGGTGACCCCCCGGACGATCTACCTGGTAGAAGATGATGACGGCATCCGTGAACTGGTAATTTATACCCTGCGGAACACCGGCTTTGAGGCCAGGGGATTTTCCTGCGGGGAAGATTTTTGGCCGGCCCTGCGGGCAGAACTCCCCGCCCTGGTGATTCTGGACATCATGCTCCCCGGCGAAGACGGCCTGGCGATATTAAAACGGCTGCGTTCCGGCGAAGCCACAAAAAAACTACCCGTCATGATGCTTACGGCCAGGGGCGCCGAATATGACAAAGTTCTGGGACTGGATTCCGGGGCCGACGACTACATGGCGAAACCGGCGGGCATGATGGAACTTATCGCCAGGGTCAAAAGCATTCTGCGGCGCAGCGAAACCGGTCCCGCGGAAGAACAGGAGGACTACCGCAGGGGAGACCTGTATGTAAACATACCCCGCCATGCGGTCATGAGCGGCGGCGAAAAAATCACCCTTACCCTAAAAGAATTTGATCTTCTGGTGTATCTGTTAAAAAATTCCGGCATCGTACTTTCCCGTGAACGGATCCTCCAGGCAGTCTGGGATTATTCCCTGGTCCTGGAAACGCGGACCGTCGACACCCATATCCTTACCCTGCGGACAAAGTTAAAAGCCGCCGGTTCATTAATCAAGACCGTGCGGGGCGTAGGTTATAAAATGGAGGACCCGGAATGAGGGGGAAAATTCTCCGCTTTGTCTGCGCTGCGGCGGGATTATCAATTGTATTAACCGCCGTTTTTACCTATTTTGCCGTTTACTGGGATTATACGGCCGCAGTAAAACAGGAACTTGCCGTTGAATCGGCCTACATCGGCACGGCGGTTGAACTGTCCGGGCCGCAGTATCTGGAATCCCTCAGCCGGACCGGCGTTCAAGACGGCACGCGAAGCGGCGGCCTGCCCACACGAATCACCCTGGTGGCCCCCGGCGGCCAGGTGCTTTTTGATACCAGCGCCGGCGCGGAAAGCATGGAAAACCACCTTTCCCGGCGGGAAATCCGGGACGCTCTGGAAACGGGAACCGGCAGGGAAACACGATTATCCCAAACCATGCGGAAACAGACTTACTACTATGCCCGGATGCTTCAGGACGGGAATATCCTGCGGACCGCAAAAACAACCGACAGTATTTTTATCGCCCTTATCCGGCCTGTTATCATTACTGTTCTTATCGCCGTATTTATTTTTACGGCCGCCGCCGTCATCAGTTCAAAGGTTACCGGAATGCTCGTGGAATCCATCAACCGCCTTAACCTTGACAACCCCGGAGACAACGATACCTACGAGGAATTGAGCCCCCTGCTTTCCCGGATGAAAAAACAAAACGACATGATAGCCTTCCAGCTTTCCGAGCAGCGGAAACGGCAGTTACAGTTTACCGCAATTACGGATAACATGCGGGAGGGCCTGGTCATCATGGATCAAAATGCCCTGGTTTTGTCCTGTAATAAAAGCGCGCTAAAACTGCTGGAGGTCCGTCTTGAAAACATTGAAAACCAAAATGTGCTGGTAATCCGCCGGGACGAGGCGTTCCGCAGCGTTGTTGAACAGGCAATTTCCGGTGCCACCGCAGAAACGCTGCTGGCATCCGGGGCGGGGCATCTGCGGATCTTTGCCAACCCCGTGCTTGACAACCGGACCATCCTGGGAGCGGTTCTGCTTATCCTGGACGTAACCGAGCAGGAAGACCGGGAAAGGCTGCGCCGGGAATTTTCCGCCAACGTCTCCCACGAATTAAAGACCCCGCTCATGACCATTTCCGGCTATGCGGAGATCATGGCGGGGGGCCTTGCAAAACCGGAAGATACGGGACATTTCGCACAGAATATCTACGGGGAATCCCAGCGGCTCATTACCCTTATCGGCGACATACTGCTGCTGTCGCGGCTGGACGAAAAACACGAGATGCCGCCCGCGGAAAAAATCGCCCTCCTTTCCCTTACCCGAACCATCCTGGAGCGGATAAGCGGGGCCGCGGCGGAACGGGGGCTGCGAATTTACCTTGACGGCGAAGAGGCAGAAATTACCGGCGTCCAGCACATTCTGGACGAAATGCTCTACAACCTGTTGGACAACGCGGTAAAATACAACCGGCAGGGCGGGGAAATCCGGGTGTCCGTAAAAACGACCGGGGACGAAGTTGAAATTTCCGTTGCCGATACGGGAATCGGCATAGCCCCCTCCGAACAAGAGCGGATTTTTGAACGCTTTTACCGTGTCGATAAAAGCCGCAGTAAAGCTGCGGGAGGCACCGGCCTGGGTCTTTCCATCGTCAAGCACGGCGCCGCCCTCCACAACGCCAGGCTCAAAGTCTACAGCGACGGCATCTCCGGCTCCCGCTTTACGCTGCGCTTTCAAAAAGTCTAGCAGGAAGGGCAGCAGTTCTCATGTTAGGAAGAGATGAAAAGGCGCCCTGCAAAAGCCGGACGGGGTCCAGTTTCGCGAAAGCGAAAAGGGAGAAAAACGAGGGGGAGGGGCCCCTGTTTT
>JAIRXT010000255.1 GCA_031268125.1 Treponema sp.
CGAATCTCCCGGGCCTGGGCGACCCCCGCCTGGGTAAGGCTCACCGTGCGGTAGCGTTCATGATCCAGAAAACCCTTGGACTCCAGGGTTTTAAGGGCGGTAAGGACAGAGGGTTTGCTGACACCCAGACGGGCGGCAATGTCGGTTACCCGGACCTCCCCCTCGTCTGAAAGAAAACTGACCATTTCAAGATAATCTTCCAAAGATTGAGTCATGTATTATGAATTTGCGGAAAAAAAAGGGGCTTGTCAATGCTGGGCGGCGGGTTCCACAGGCCCCGCCTTTATGGCAGGATAACGGCAATGGTCCGCAACGCCGCCTTCGAGGCCCACTACCGCGACATCTACGGCAGCCGCTGGGAGACCCTGCGGGAAAGCCTCCTAGCCCCGGTCCGGAGCGTGGCCTACGGCGAAGGACTTGTCAAACCCTACCTGCTGGATTACGCCTCCGTGCTGGCGGCCCGGTCCCTTCCGCCGGAAACCGGGCAGGAGGAAACAGCGGAAATCCTCGATGCCTGCGCCGCCCCGGGGGGCAAGACCCTGGTTATCGCGGGGCGTCTGCGGGGAAAAACAAGGCTCCTGGCCAACGAGTTCTCTACCGAACGGCGCAGGCGGCTTCTGGCGGTGCTGGACGGGCATCTGGACGCGGAAAAACGGGCACGGGTACGGGTTTCCGGCTTTGACGCCGCCGCCCTGGGGGGCAGGAGAAACGAATGGGGCCGCTTTGACGGCATCCTGCTGGACGCGCCCTGCTCCGCAGAGCGGCACGTCCTGGGCAGCGCCGCCGCCCTGGCCCGCTGGACGGAAGCCCGGCCCCGCTTTCTTGCCCGGCGGCAGTGGGCCCTGCTTTCCGCGGCCTTCCTGCTCCTAAAACCCGGAGGTTCCCTGGTTTACGTTACCTGCGCCCTGGACCCCCGGGAAAACGACGGGGTAGCCGGGCGGCTCCTGGAAAAATACGGGGCCGCCGTATCGCTGGACAGGCCGGATTTTACCGAAGGAGAGGCCGCCGGCTGCGGCAGGATCATCCTTCCCGATAGTTCAGACGGCAGCGGGCCCCTGTACGTGGCCCGGTTCAGGAAACCAAACGGGGGTCCCGCTTCTTAAGGGCCGCCGCAAGACGTTCCAGGGCTTCTTCCAGCACCGCGGCGGGACAGGCCAGGTTGATCCGCTCGTAACCCCGCCCCTCCTCGCCAAAGACGTACCCTTCGTCCAGGAAAAGCAGGGCCTCGTTGACCATGAAATGTTCCAGCTCCCGGTACTCCATGCCCAGGCCCCGGCAGTCCCACCACTGCAGATAGGTTCCCTCCATCCTGAATACCCTGATGCCGGGGATTCTACGGGCCATAAAATCTTCAACCGTTTTTCTGTTGCTGCCGATGACGGGGATAAGCTCGTCCAGCCAGGGTCCGCAGCGGGTGTAGGCGATCTCGCAGGCCCGGTAGCCCAGGATATTCAGCGCGGGACGGCTCATGCTCAGGGAAATTTCCTCCAGGTATTTTTTCCGTAATGCCCCGTTGGGAATAATGATGTTGGAAGAGCGCATCCCCGCCAGGTTGAAGGTCTTGCTGGGGGCCGTGCAGGTGATCGTATTTTGAGCGTAGTCATCCCCCAATCCTGCAAGAACCGTATGGCTGTAGCCGTCCATGATTAGATCGAAGTGGATCTCATCAGAAACAATCGTTACGCCGTGCCTAAGGCATATATCGCCCAGTTTTTTCAGTTCTTCCTTCTCCCAGACCCGGCCCACGGGGTTGTGGGGACTGCAAAACAGGAGAAGCGTATTGCGGGAATCGGCGGCCTTCGCCTCCAGATCGTCAAAGTCGATCCGGTAACGGCCGTTTTGTATCAACAGCTTGTTGGCAACGGGCCGGCGCCCGTTCCGCTCTATGGCCGTGAAAAAAGGATAGTAAACCGGCGGCATGATAATGACCCCCTCGCCGGGGGCGGAAAATGCCTTAACGCAGTTGTAAAGGGCCGCCACCACCCCGTTGGAGTTGACAATCCACTCGTCCGCAATGTCCCAGGAATGGCGGCTTTTCATCCAGAACCGGACCGCGTCGTAATACCGTTCCGTAGGGCCCGTGTAGCCCAGGATTAGATCGTTCAAATAATCCTGCAAGCCCGCGGTAATCTCCGGGGCCGTCTTAAATTCCATGTCCGCCACGGAAAGGGGAACAATGTCCCTGCCCGCCGCGGGGTTTATCTTCTTCATCAAATCCCATTTGTCCGATCCGGCGCCGGACCGGTCAATCCTGGTTGAAAAATCGTACATATCATCCTCCACGCAGACTCTAAATTATAGATCAAAAAAAGAATATGCCGTCTGATTATTAGTCCCGGTAATACTCAATCTTCCACAGGAACAGTCCCTGCCCCGGCAGGGTAGGACCGGCCAGCCGGCGGCTGCCCCGGTTCAGCGCATCGCTCAGGGTCCCCGGCGGCAGGTCCCGTTCCTCAAAAGACAGCAGGGTCCCCAGGACGGAACGGACCATCTTCCACAGAAACGCGTTGGCGGTAATCTCGAAGATCAGCGTATCCTGCCGGACAAAGAAAAGGCAGCGTGAGATATGGCGGGACCGGGATATGCTCGAATCCCGGGGACTGGCAAACAGGGAACAGTCCCGCTCCCCCAAAAGCAGACGGCCGTACTCGTTGAGCCGTTCAATCCGGGGGCGGCGGCGGATGTGCAGGGCATAGCGCAGTTCCTGGGGCAGGGCGGCCCGCCCGCAGACAAGGTAATAGCGGTAGGTCCGGGCTTTGGCGTCAAAACGGGCGTGGAAATCCGGGCGGGTTTCACGGGCTTCCAGGATTCGCAGATCCCGGGGCAAAAGACCGTTCAGGGCGGGGACAAAACGTTCCGCCGGAATGTTTTTTAGGGAAGTGTAGAAATTCGCCACCTGCCCGGCGGCGTGGACCCCTGCGTCGGTACGGCCGGAACCGGTAAGGGACGGCCTGGCCCCGTGCATCTTTTCCAGGGCGGCCTCAAGAACCCCCTGGACGGTCCGCCGCCCTCCGTCCTGCCGCTGCCAGCCGGAAAAATCCGTGCCGTCGTAAGCGATTAAAAGCCGGATATTACGCCCCGCCGGCTCATTCATCACTTTCGTTGAGTTCCTTGTTGATGGCATCGTGGACTTGCCGGGCGCGATCCAGCAGGGGCCCCGGTTTGTTCTTGGAAGTCTTTCCCATGCCGAAGATCTTGGCGATAGTCCTGCGGGCTTCCTCCAGGGACTGCCTGCGCTGCCCGGCTCCGCTGGGGCCGAATTTAAGGCGCAGATAGGCGCAGAGATAAAGGACCCCTTCGTAGGCGTAGTTTTTGTCCGTATCGGGGCCGAAAATTTTCATCGCCGAAAGGGTCTCTTTCCCGGTCTGTTCCAGCCGGATCGCCTCGTTGTACAAAAACTGCGCCTTCCGCCGGAAAAGCAGGGCCAGCCAATCGTAATGCTGTTTTGGGGTTTTTCTGTCCATATCGTCAAAAAGCCAGGCCGCCCGCAATGCCGCCAGGCCCTGCTTGATGGTAGGACTAAAGGCGCCGTCGTAGTACTGGTAACAGCGCATCAACAGGTATTGGGAGACCGCCCCCTCCGCAAGACCCCGGGGAGATGAAAAATCCAGGGGGGGGTAAAGGCGCCGGGCGTCTTTACAGCGGTTTTCCCGGTCCTCCCTGGCCGAATTTACCCCCTCGTCGTTCAAGCCTTCAAAATCCTGATCCATCGCGGCAAACCAGCACTCCGGGCAGACCGTAGCCTGGTACACAAGCGGAAAAATCTCCCCGTATTTGATGCTGGGTTCGTAGACCCGGTGTAATTCCTCGGTCATAGGTCCGGCAATAAGCCTGCCGCCCCCGGACAGAAGCTCTTCCTTGCGGAATTTCGCCCCGCAGGCAGGGCATTCGTATTCCCGTTTGGATAAAAACGATACCTTAAGTTCCTTTTCTTCCGCAGCCATCAATCAAACTCCCTCAGGGATCTTCCAGAACCACCATAGCAATGGCGTTGTCCCGCTCGTGAGTAAGGGAAATATGGACCCGCCGGGCGCCGCTTTTTTCCAGGGCCTTCAGGGCGGTGCCGAAGAGCCGTACCTCCGGCCGCCCGTTAAAGCGGTTTATTACCATGATGTCCTTGAGCACAATGCCCGCCAGCCCCGTTCCCAGGGCCTTGCCAAAGGCTTCCTTGGCGGCAAAACGGGCCGCCAGGGAAAGGTCTATGCCGCCGCCTTTTCCAAGGACGGCGGACAGTTCCTGGGGGTGGAAGTAACGCTCCAGAATCCCCGGAATAGAGTGCCAGCGGGCCATGCGCTTTACGTGGACCACATCCACCCCTATTCCGGTAATCACTACTCCTCCCCGTCGATAAGGTCCACGGTAATCCCAAGGTTTCCGGGGTCCGTGCGGACCAGACTCAGGGAAGGGGGCAGCGAAACTCTAACCGGCAGGGTATAGCGGCCCGGCCCGGTAACGGCCGAACAGTCCACCGCAAGAAAACCGGGGGGCGGGGAAAAGGCGTCCAGATTCCCCCGGCTCCCCTCCAGGCGGACGGTCCCGGTCCTCAAATCCGGTTCCGCCCGGAATCCGCCGCCCAGATTCAGCAGCACGATGGGGATGTTCCCAAAATTCCTCACGTCGATCCGGGAGTGAATAAAACCCCTAAACTCCGTCATCCCGTTCCCCCGGATCGTCAGCAGGGGGTCCCGGTTCAGGATGGCCGCAACCACCGAAAAATCGGCGTTCCGGCCGTTCAGGTCAATAACGTCGGTGTAAAGTTCCTGCACGCCGTCCAAAATGCCGCTGGGACCCTCCAAAACCACCTGGGTGGGGGACAGGGTATGGGATACCAAATCAAAACCGGGCTCCGGGCTTCCTTCGATATTCGCCGTCAAGGGAACGTATTTATTCTGCTTGTAGTCCAGTTCGATGTTTATCGCCACGGGGTCCACGGAAATTTCCAGGGACTCCACCCCCAGGGCGGTCCCTTTCTTGCGGGTTTTGACGGGAACCTGATAGGTCCCGGGGGATTCGTAATTGTTAAGATCGATGTAGGCTTCGATATCATCGTCCTGTATGGGCTGAATGTAGTTCGCATCCCCCCGCAGGGTTATCCGTATCATCCGGGCGTAGGGACTGGACGCGCACAGGTGGGAGGGAAGCTCCAGGACAAGGGGGCTGGAAAAAAACCGCGTTTCCAGCGTACTCATCCGGTAGATGATAAAGATAATCAGTGCTAAGGCGATGGAAAGAGCCTTGGGTACCCAGTTTTCCACGGCGCCCCGGAGGAATTTATTGAGTTTTTGCGAAAACATCGCCCCCCTCCTTGGGGGAAAAAGAATCCGCGCCAAGCTGGGCAGCGGAACCGGAGTCGCCCAGACCGGCGGCCCGCCGGGCCCCCCGGTCCAGGAGATCCTTTAACTTACGGGTAACTTCCAGCGTGGAAAGATCGTAGTAGATCTTGGAATCGAAGGCCAGGGAGACGGCCCCGGTCTCCTCGGAGACCACCAGAATCACCGCATCGGACTGTTCGGACATCCCCAGGGCCGCCCGGTGCCGGGTTCCGAAATTTTTACGTATCTCCTGCTGCTCCGAAAGGGGGAGAAAGCAGCCGGCCGCTGCAATGCGGCCGTTCTGGACGATCATGGCCCCGTCGTGGAGGGGGCCGTCAAATTCAAAGACCGCCACGATCAGCGGGGAGGATATGTCGGCGTTCATCCGGGTGCCGGTATCAATGATGTTCTGGATATTGATCTTCCGGGAAAAGACCACCAGGGCCCCCCGCCGCGCCTGGGAGAGAATCTCCGCGGCGGTTACCACCGCCTCCAACTGGCCAATCCGGGGCTTGGTATCGGGCCGGAAAATATCCCCCTGCCCCAGCCGCATGAAGATTTTCCGCAGTTCGGGCTGGAACACAATGGCGATGACCACCAGAAGCCCGGGCGCCAGGTTGCGGAGAATCCATTGCAGGGTGGTAAGGCCGAACAGGACGGCCACGCCGTAGATCAGAGCCAGAAGACCCGCCCCCTTGACCAACTGCATGGCCTGGGTCTTTACCAAAAAATCATAGATCGTGTAAAGGAGGAAGGCCAGAATTCCCACATCCAGAACGGGCCTGACCAGATCGTAGATATAATTGAAACGCTGAAACCAATCCATTTTTTACTTGCCGATCCTTTTTACACTGCGTTTATACGGAAATACCGGTTAAAGCATAGTCCGCAATTCCTTCTCCGTCCAGCCGGTTTGCCCGGAGCAGTTCCTGCCGGGTGCCCAGACCCGCAAAGTCCCCCTCCGCGGCCAAAGCCAGGACCCTGCCGCGGCAGTTCCGCCTCCGGGCCAGGGCCAGTGCGTATTCCCCAAAGCCCCCCTCCCGAATGCCCTCCTCCACAAACAGGGTCAGGGCATAACGGTTCATGACAGCCGCCAGGTAATCTTCATCCACAGGTTTGAGGAAACGCAGGTTGTAACAGTCGGCCCCCAGGCCCGCCTTATCCAAAATGGCCGCGGCCTGCAAAACCTCGCGGTAAAGGCCGCCGGTAAAAGCCAGGCAAACCTTCCCCCCTCCTTCGCGGACCCAGTTCCCCCGGCCTTCCGCCAGGGGCTGGGAAAAGGCGGGAATGCCGGCGGCAGAACGGTCCTTGGGGTAGCGGATGACGATGGGCCCCCCGGGAAGCTCCGCACGGGCCAGGGCCCAGTCCAGCATCATGCCCAGCTCCCCGGCGCCGGCGGGGCAGAGGATCCTCAAACCGGGAACGGGGCGGAGCAGGGCAATATCGAAAAGCCCCTGGTGGGTTTCCCCGTCTTCCCCCACAAAACCGGAACGGTCCAGGGCCAGGATCAGGGGCAGCTTTTGCAGGGCCACATCGTGGATCACCTGGTCTATCCCCCGCTGGATGAAGGTGGAGTAGATCGCCGCCACGGGTTTGAGCCCCTGGGCCGCCAGCGCTGCGGCAAAGGTTACGGCGTGTTCCTCCGCAATGCCCGCGTCAAAAAAGCGGTCCGGGAAACCCTGCTTAAAGGCCGAAAGGCCGGTTCCCTTTTCCATGGCCGCGGTAACGGCGGTAACCAGGGGATCCCGCTCCGCAGCCATAAACAGGGAACGGCCGAAGGCTTCGGTAAAACTCAGCGCCTCATGGGACCCCTGGTGCGGGGAGGGGGCGGAAACCCCGTGGTAGGTCCCCGGGTCATCCTCCGCGTCCCCGTAGCCCTTGCCCTTGCGGGTAATGACGTGGATCACCACGGGCCGGCCCAGTTTCTTTACGTCCCGGAATACCTGGAGCAGGGCGGATATGCTGTGTCCCCCGATAGGCCCCACATATTCAAAGCCCAGGTCTACAAAAAAATTGTCCGTATAAAAGACCGCCTTAACCGCCCGCTTGAGCCGGAGGATCCCCGTGTACAGCGGTTCCCCCACCAGGGGAATGCCCCTGACCAGGGCGTCAAAGGTTCGTCTGAAAAGCTGGTATTTCGCCTTCATCGACAGGCGGCTCAGGTATTTTGAAAGCCCCCCCACGTTGGGGCCGATGGACATCTTGTTGTCGTTTAGGATTACCACCAGCGGGAGGCCCAACTGGCCGGCATGGGACAAGGCTTCGTAGGCCATCCCCCCGGTCAAAGCCCCGTCGCCGATTACCGCTACCGCCATGCCCCCGGTCCCCCGGATCCGCCCCCCCGCCAGAAATCCCAGGGCTGCCGAAACGGAAGTGGAAGCGTGTCCGGTGTTAAAGGCATCGTGGGGGCTTTCGTCGCGCCGGGGAAAGCCCGACAGCCCCCCGCTGCGGCGCAAAGTAGAAAACGAGGCGGAACGGCCGGTAAGCAGTTTATGAGCGTAACACTGGTGCCCCACGTCCCAGATTATCTTGTCCCGCGGGGAGTCGAACACCGCATGGAGGGCAATGGTAAGTTCTACCACCCCCAGATTGGAAGCCAGATGCCCGCCGTTTTTCTTAACGGTAGACAGGATCAATTCCCGAATCTCCGCCGCCAGACGGGAAAGTTCAGGAATCGTGAGGAATTTTATATCCCCAGGTCCCTGGATCCGGGGCAAAAGAGGATCGGACATCTGAAAAAGCCTCAACAAAAAAAGCCGTCTTTGAAGAACCCCGCCATCGGCCCCTGGTAGTAAGCCGCGGGACCAGATCTTCAAAAACGGCTGTCAAGCCAATCCCGCCGCCGGGGATAGACTTAGGCACAACTATAAAGACACCCGAAATACCCCGGCATCAAACCGCCGGAGTATTATTTCTTCTTGTGTCTGTTTTTCCGAAGCTTTTTCTTGCGCTTGTGGGTCGCAATTTTGCGCAATTTGCGTTTTCTTCCGCAGGGCACTTCAGCGTCTCCTTATAAGTTATCCAATCCCCGGATTTCCGGGCCGGCAGGAAAGTAAAGCTAGTATACGGCGCAGAAGTGAAAAGGTCAACGGCCCGCTAGATGTTTTCAGGGAAATAAACATCGATGGGTATTTCGATAATCTTTTCGCGTTCCTGGTTGAGTACGCACTTGTGATAAATTTCACACATCGCCAGATAGCCTTGATTTTCAGGCCGCTGGGCAATAAGGCAGTCTATGGCGCCCGACAGGAGGGCTTCCCGGTTCAGGGGGACATTGTCGTAGCCGATAAGGGCCACCCGGGATTTGAGTTTGCGCCCGACCAGGTAATCGGCGATGATGTTCGCTTCGGCATGGGGGACAAAGATACCGTCAACCTGCCCTCCGGCAAAAATCCGGTCCAGGAGTTGAAAAACCTGACGGGGAATAAAGCCTTCGTTAACTACCTCGCTTATCCGCACGTCAGGATCATCTGAAAAGAAATCTTTAAATCCCCGGCTGCGCTCTATCACGTTGTAGGCCTGGGTGTAAATGTGCAGGCAGACAAAATGGCCCCTGCCTTTCAGGAGCCGCATAACCCGGCCCGCGGTCTGTCCGCCGCGCAGGGGATTCTGCATGATGGTAACCAGGGGAGAGGCATTTTCCAGCGGTGAATCAATCAGCACGTAGGGTATGCCCGCGGTTCTTTCAAGCAGCTTAAAAGCCTTTTCCGGGTTTGACGGCGAAAGGATCAGCGCGTCAATTTCTTCTTCCGGGGATGCCGGGCTGCCCCAAAAACCGGGCACAATTTGGATATTGAAGGGTCCAAGGGTTTCAACGGCCCGCTCAATGCCCTGTATCACCAGATCCCAGTATACCCGGGACGTTCCGTTGTGCAAAAAAGGCAGGTACATACCGGTTTTCAGGTCCTCCGGAAAAAACAATCCCACCTTGAGGGAGGAATTCCGCTTAAGATGCCGCGCCATGATGTTGGGCTTGTAGTTATATCTTTTGATCACCGCGGCAATTTTCTGCTGGTTTTTCGCCGAAACCTTCCCGCGTCCGTGGATAACGCGATCCACGGTTCCGATAGAAACGCCGGATAACCGGGCTATTTCAGAAATAGTTATGACCTCAGCGTTTTTTTTCAGGCTGAACCCGCCAGGAGGCAAATTTTCCGAACCGGCCATTGTAGTATCCTGAGACTTTCCCAAAATTTTTAGGGATTGCCCTTCCCTTTTAACGATTTTTCAAAAAAAGCATAGTACAACAAAGCTTGGTTCACAAGTTAAGGGGAATCCGTTTGGATATTTTTACCAGCAATTCCGAATTCAAAAAAATAACCGTTCAACCTAAAAAT
>JAIRXT010000005.1 GCA_031268125.1 Treponema sp.
GAGAGGACCACCATCTGGTAGGGAAGAAGCATACAGTGGGGATAGAGGGGAACAACTGCCGGTTGAGGCATCGGATACGGCGGGTATTTCGGAGGACCTGTTGTTTTTCGAAGAGCATAGTTAATCACTGGAAAGCGTTTGACATGGCCTTCTTTTACATCAATTATGGCTTCGTTTAAAGACCATCATACTTTGTGGATCACCACCAGTAAAATTGCTGGTTTCCCCGCTTGCGTACCGGGACGCTTAATGATTACATTAAAGCGGAGAAAAAATGAATCTTAATACGGCAAATATTCCCGTAATTTTTCCGGCCCGCCAAATCGATCAAAAAAAAATTTTTGGACTTATATCCCATCTGGAGACGGTGCAGGAATCACTAAAAGATCGCAGAATTGCTGCGGCAGACGGTGATTATGTCATTCAGGACCTTGCCAAAAATACGATTGAAAAAAACGGCGGCATGGGGCTCCGCCCCGGCGGTAAACCCGCGGCGGAAGCCCGGTGAAATACTCCGGCCTTTCCTGCCTCCACACCCATACGCTTTTTTGCGACGGCCATGACGATGTGGAAACCTGCTGCCGCGGAGCTTGGGAAAAGGGCCTTGTTTCCCTGGGCTTCAGCGCCCACAGCCCCATCACCAAAAAAACCGGTATCGTAAGCGGCTGGAATCTTCCCGACGGCCGCCTGGAAGAATACCTGGACGCGGTACGGGACGCCCGCCGCCGCTGGCAGGGCAAACTCCGGGTTTACCTGGGGCTGGAAGCGGATTATATCGGCGGCCTTACGGGCCCCGCGGATTACCGGGGCCTGGGGCTGGACTACCTGATCGGTTCGGTCCATTACATCATCCCCCCCCGCTCGGCCCCATTTACGGTGGACGGCAGCCGGGAAGAACTGGACCGGGGCCTGCGGGAAGGTTTTGGCGGCAGCGGGGAAGCCCTGATGCACTGCTATTGGGACCAGGCGGCCGCCATGATCCGCGCCGGGGGCTTTGATATTCTGGGCCATGCGGACCTTATCAAAAAGAACAACGGGCCTTCCGGGGGAGCTTTTTTCGATCCCCGGGACCCCGGCTATCTTCGCAGAATGACGGAAATTGCCGCCCTGACGGGGGAGGCCGCCGGCATGGTGGTGGAGGTAAACACCGGCGGCCTGAACCGGCGCAAGGTAACTGAAACCTACCCTTCCCCCGCCATGCTGCGGCTGTTCCGGCTGAACAATGTCCCCGCCCTTATCAGCGCCGATGCCCACCGGGCACAGGACCTGGACGGCCATTACGGGGAGGCCCTGGAAACCATGCGGCAGGCGGGTTATACCGAAACCGTTCTGTTTGAAGGACGGGAAGAAGGCCGCCCCCGCTGGAGCAGCCGGGAAATCTAGCCTGTTACTTGTGCTTGCTAGCGGTTGCGGCGTTCCTCCGCGATTTTGCATTCAATACACATCAGGGCATAGGGAATCGCCTCAAGCCGTTCCTGGGGTATCCGTTTACCGCATTTGATGCAGAGCCCGTATTTGCCCTGCTGAATCCGCGTAAGGGCCGAATCAATCAAACGGAGCCGTTTCAGCTCCTGGGAGCCGATAGCCTCAATCATTTTACGATCTATGTCATCGGAGGCAATGTCCGCCAAATCCTTGGGGTCCATGCCCTCCACAATTTCCTTGAAATCCTCGTTATTGACCATCAGGTTCGAGATAATCTCCGCCTTAAGGTCCGCCAGGGATTTATCCATTTTTTCAACAAAAGTCTGTTCCATGTCCCTCTCCCTTTCTGATATATACGGGATCAAAACAATCTATCCGGCATAACGATACTGATTCTCAAAAGCGTTTGAAAAAGCCGGACTTTCAAGTGAATATCCCAATTTAAGTCTGCGTACATTGGCGTATGTTGGCTTTTTTGTCAAGCCGTTCTACAATGGACTTGTTCGATAGTCAAAGGTTATCGAACAACTCTAATTCTTTCATAATCCGCGATTTTCCGCGGTCCGCACAAAATACACGGAGGATTGTTATGGCTCAGAAGGCGCTTATCCTGTTGGCCGCCGGTTTTGAGGAAGTGGAGGCAGTTACCCCCATCGATTATCTGCGCAGGGCGGGGCTGGAAGTCTGCATCGCCGCCATAGATGCCGGTGGGGACCGGACCCTTACCGGCTCCCACGGCATTGCCGTCCGGGCGGATACCACCCTGGCGGAACTAACGGCGAAGGCCGGGGACCTCACCCGGCTCTGCCAAGCCCTGGATGCGGTACTGCTCCCCGGCGGCCTGCCGGGGGCGGCGAATCTTGCGGCTTCCGGGGAAGCCGGGGCCCTGATCACCGCAATGTTCCGGGCGGGTAAGCTTGTAGCCGCCATCTGCGCTTCCCCGGCGCTGGTTTTGGCCCCCCTGGGGCTTCTGGCGGGGAAACGCTTTACCTGCTATCCGGGGATGGAAGCGGAACTTACCGGGGGAATCTGGTCGGAAGACCAGGTGGTAGCGGACGGGAACCTTATCACCAGCCGGGGGGCCGGAACCGCCGGGGCCTTCTCCGCAGCGATCATCGGGAAACTCCTGGGGGAAGTGGCGGGAGAGAAGATCGCCCGCTCTGTGCTGCTGCAAATTTAATCGTCATCAGCAATTCCAAATTCAAAAAAGATGACAGTTCAACCTAAAAAATGGTCAATGGTACCGGCAGCCATTTGACCATTTTTTTACCTTGAAAACCCTTGGCATAAGGTAATTCACGATGAGGATACCGGCGAAAAGAGAGGCGAAACAAGCAGAGCGGGGTGTCGGTGGAAAGAATCTGGGGTGGGGGCCCCGGATTTTTCCAGCCGA
>JAIRXT010000020.1 GCA_031268125.1 Treponema sp.
AGCGTCTCCCCAATGGGTCCCCTCTCTTTTTTCGTTTTTCGCTTTAGAGAAACCGCCACCCCTTGTTACATCTTTCGGGCGTCTTTTCTCCCCTTAAAAAAACTTAAAATTGCTTAAAAAGGGTTATCAAGGTAAAAATGGTCAATGGTACGGGCTCGTTATGCAGCATGAAACCGTATCTGCAGCCATTTGACCATTTTTTTACCTTGATAACCCCTTGGCATAAGGTAATTCACGATGAAGATACCGGCGAAAAGAGAGGCGAAACAAGTAACGAGGGGTGTCGGTGGAAAGAATCTGGGGTGGGGGCCCCGGATTTTTCCAGCCGACAGGACCCCCGGTGATTTTTTACGTCTCTTTTCGGATTTAGATTTTTCAATTCGGAATTGCTGAATTCGACCGGCAGACCGTTGACAAACCGGATGTTAATTGGTACATTGGTTAATATGTTAGGTAACTAACCAGGGAGGCGGCAAAGGAAGAAGACAATGAATGACGAGAAGCCGGTTTTTGTCAAAATCATCGAAATGATTGAGGACGACATTCTCTCCGAAACTTACGGCGTGGATGATCTGATCATTTCAACGCCGCAGATATCAAAACTCCTGTCGGTCAACCCGGCAACCGCGCAGCGGGCAATCGGCGTCCTTACCGGCCGGGGTATAATTTACAAGAAACGCGGTGTTGGGATGGCGGTAACGCAGGAAGCGCGGGGGATAATTTTGGCGCAGAGGCGGAAGCTGTTTTTTGAACGAATTGTGCCGGATTTTATCGGCAGTGCACGGAAAATTGGTATCACTGACGAGGAATTTATCAAAATCGTAAAGGAGAATCTTCATGGTTAGATTTCAGAACATAACCAAAAACTACGGAAAAAACACCGCGCTCCGCGATTTTTCCATCACCATTGACCGGCCGGGTATATACTGCCTCCTGGGGCGTAACGGCGCAGGGAAAACCACCCTGCTAAAAACACTGGCGGGGCATATCGCCGCCACATCCGGCACAGTAACGGTGAACGGAAAGGCCGTAGATATGCTGGCTATGCCGGAAGAAGTGTATTTCGTGGAAACGGGGGCCGCTCAGTTCAACATCCGGCTGACATCTCTTTTCAATGCCGCCGCCAACATCAACCCGGATTTTGAAAGGGACTTTGCGCTGGAATTGGGGCGGCGCTTTCACCTTGACTTGAAAAAACGGTACAAACAGCTTTCTTTTGGGATGAAGGCGATGGTCAACACCCTGATTGCCCTGTCTTCCGGCAGGGAAATTCTGGTTTTGGATGAGCCGGTGCTGGGGTTTGATCCGGTGATGCGGATGGTTTTCTACGAACTGCTGCAGGAATGCTGCGCCGCAAAGCTCAGGATCGTGATTGTTTCTACCCACATCATTGATGAAATTGCAAAGGCGGCGGAACAACTCATTATCGTCGATAAGGGACAGCTCAAACTGTACTGCGGCATGGACGAGGTAGACGAAAAGGCGTACAGCGTTACCGGCCCTGCGGAACACGTCAGGGCGGCTACCGAAGGACTGCATGTCATCGGTGAAATAAAAGCGGGCGGATTTATTTCACGGTACGTTTATGATCAAAGAATTGATGCGGGGGACAGGTGTTCCGTATCATCGCTTGGCCTGCAGGATTTTTTCATCGGTCTGGTGGGCGGAGACAGGGAGGCTATGTAAATGAAAACGGTAATAGGTATGGCAAAGATCAACTGGCGGCATTCCAAAACGGCCTACTGGGTTACAGGAACTGTTTTTGCGCTGGCGGGTCCGGTAGAATATATCGTGAGTATCGCTGTCAGAAACCCTTACAACGAGGTTGTGGCAATGGGCAACTATCTGTATTTGTTTCCGCTGTGTATGGCAATTTTTGTACCCGCGCAGAATTTTCAAAGGCTCATGAATCTTGGCGGTACACGGCTTGATTTTTTCAAAAGCTCGCTGCTCACGTATGCGCCCGCGGCGGCAGTTGGAAGTTTGGCAAGTGTCATCCTGAACCTGACTATTGACAAATGGATGGTGTCCAGCGGTGCAATAGCCGGCGTGCTGGACTTATTGACCGTGTTCGGCTTTATGGAGCGGGGGCCGGCGGCGGCGTTTTTCCAAATGACAGTTTTCCTGTTGTTAACTGCCTGCACCGTACATATGCTGACGTTAATTCAGGGCCGCTGGTACGGCTGGGTTACCGACGCGCTGATTATCGCCGTCATCTCCGTGTTCACTCCAATCGCATCGCTGAGGGCCGTGCTGGTATGGTTTTTTACCATGATTATTTTTCACGATGCCGCCGCCGTACAGATACTGTCCTGTCTGCTTTGCGGGGCGGCGGTGTACGGGTTAAGCCTTATTCCGGTAAGGAGCAGACACGTGTAATGCGGAATCGCCGGGCCGATCTTTCAGCCCTCCGCGGCGATTCTCTTACATTCCCGCAAAAAAACATCCATCTCTTCATTGGTCCCTATGCTTACCCGCAAAAAACCGGCAATCCGGTCCTGGTTAAAGCGGCGGACCAGGATTCCCCGCTCCCGCAGCGCGGCAAAGGCCCGGTCCCCTGGTGTGCGGGGAAACCGGATAAACAAAAAATTCGCCGCCGAGGGGATTACCGTAAATCCCGCCGCCTCCAGTTCCGCGGCCGTCCGCGTGCGGGTGGCAATGATCCTGCGGCTCAGTTCGTCGTAGTAAGCCGCATCTGCAACGGCCGCCGCCGCCGCCACCTGGGCCAGCCGGTCCACGACATAGGAATTAAAGGAATCCCGGACCCGGCAGAGTCCCTCGATAAGTTCCTCCCCGGCAACGGCAAAACCCACCCGCAGCCCCGCCAGGGAAGCGGACTTGGAAAGGGTATGGATCACCATCAGGTTGGGATGGGACTCAATATGGGGAATCAGGGTCCGGCCCCCAAAGGCGATATACGCCTCGTCCACAATTAGGACCCGCCCCTGCTGCTTCTGCCGTTCCGCCAGGGAAAGAATTGCATCAGTGTCAAGAATTCTGCCGGTAGGGGCATTGGGGTTGGGGAAGATAACGCCCCCGTTGGGGACATGGTAATTTTCCGGGCGGATGGCAAAATCCCCGTCAAGCGGAATGGTCTTAAACGGGACGGCCCAAAGATCCGCATAGACACGGTAAAAACTGTAGGTAATATCGGGAAACAGGGCCGCCGTACCGGCGGCGTCCGGGAAAAAGGCGGCAAACGCAAAGGCCAAAACTTCGTCGGATCCGTTCCCCGCAAAGACTTGGCCGGGCCTTACCCCGTACCGGGCGGCTACAGCCGCCCGCAGTTCCGTACAGGAAGGGTCCGGGTACAGGCGGAGCGACTCTCCTGCCGCCCGGTCAAGGGCTTCAAAAACCCGCGGGGAGGGAGGATAGGGATTTTCGTTGGTGTTAAGTTTTATAAACTGCCGGTCCCGGGGCTGTTCTCCGGGCACATAGGGGGAAAGGCGGCGCAGCCGTTCACTCCAATATCTGCTCATTTTTTGTGCCGCCGGTCCAGTTCGGCAAGAACTTCATCCACTTTTATTCCGGCGCGGGTCATTAACACCGTGGTAAAAAACAGTAAATCTGCGGCCTCCCAGACAAGCTCGTCATGGTTCCCTGCCTTGCAGAGTTCTTCCGCTTCTTCCATCACCTTTTCCCGGACCAGTTCATCGTCCAGGGCGGCGGTATAAGAACCGGGGCTTGGATTACGGAGGCGGCCGGTAATAATCTCCTGCAAAAATTCCAGGCTGTAGCGCCTTCCCGTGTCAAAGCAGGAAAAGGCCCCGGTGTGGCATACCGGACCGGTGGGCTCCGCCACGGCCAGAATAGCATCCCGGTCGCAGTCCGCCCGCATCCGCAGTAACGTAAGGGTGTTTCCCGAATGTTCACCCTTCATCCACAGGGTATTCCGGGTACGGCTGTGGAAGCAGAGCATCCCACGTTTAAAACTTTCCATCACCGCTTCCCGGTCCGCAAAGCCGGTCATCAACACCTGCCCGTCAGGGCTTTGAGCAATAACCGGGAGAAGACATTCCGCAGTATTACTGTTTTCTCCGGCCGGGGCGCCCTTCTTCCAGTTAAGGGAACGGACAAATGCTTCCGCCAGATTTATTTTCCCCGTGTAAAGGGCCATTCCCAACTGTACATCACAGCCCAGGGCCGCCGCCGCCTCAACCTCCTCCACACAGCGCAGCCCGCCGGCCGCTGTAATACCGCAGGAGACGGCCCCCCGCAGCGCCTTAACGGGTTCCAGGTCCAGGCCGGCCATAGTGCCTTCCCGGTCCACGCAGGTAAAAAGAAGTTCCCCGCAGAAATCCTGCACTTTTTTTGCTGTTTCAATCAGGTCAAGGCCGGTGGGGGTTTTCCAGCCGTCCACCAGAATTTCATAGCCTCCCCCGGCCCGCGTTCCCGCGTCCACCGCAACGATAAGCCGCTCCCGGCCGGTCTCCCGCGCCAGCGTCTCAAGAAAAGGAATATTGACTGCGAACTCCCCGCCCGCTATTCCGGCGCCCCGCTTCTCCGGGTTCCTAAAAACCTGCGAACCGGCAATAATTTTTTCCGCCCCCAGGCTCACCAGTTCCCGGGCCTGTTCGGGACTGCGAATTCCCCCGCCCACCCTGCAGCGGGCTTTCCTGAGCAGGGGCCGCAGCAGTTCAATGTTGGAACCCTTCCCCATCGCGGCGTCAAGGTCGATAACCGCGACTTCCCCGTAACGGTCAAATTCCGCCGCTAATTCCGCCGCGTTATCCCGCTGAAGCACCAGTTCGGAACCCTGTCTAAGCTGGACCACTTTGCCGCCCTGCAGATCAATTGACGCAATAACCATGCGGACAGGCTACCATTTCGGCGGAAAAACGGCAAGGGAAGCGATGATTCGGCAGCAATTCCGAATTCAAAATTCCAAATCCGAAAAGAGCCGTAAAAAATTCATTGGGGGTCCTGCCGGCTGGAGAGAATCCGGGGCCCCCACTCCAGATTCTTTCCACTTTTCGCTTTCGCGAAACTGGACCCCCCCCCGTTACTTGTTTCGCCTCTCTTTTCGTCGGTATCTTCATCGTGAATTACCTTATGCCGAGGGGTTTATCCCGGGAAAAACCTTGAAAAAAACATTTGACGCCCGGTTCCCGGCATGATAAACTTCTTCATGTTATTTCGAACTTTTGGAATTCCGGGCAGGGTCCGCAGATTCCAGGAGAAAATTTTGCTGAAGGTGAGGTCAAGCGGTTTGATCCGGTGTAGTATTTCAGCGATAGCCCCCCCCCCCCCCCCCAACATGTAACGTCAACAGCATCGTTAATAATTTCCGCCTCCTCTTGTCTGAACAGCGGTATTTCCCTGTACTTTTCCCCGGTTCATCCCTTCGTATCACGCCGGACCGTATTCCCGCCCGGTTACAAAACCGCCAAGGAGAAATAGGAACATGAAAAAAACCCGGACCGGTTTTTCAAAAAAATCACTCGGTACACGTATCTGGGAACACAGGCTGCTGTATCTATTCCTGCTCCCCTGCGTAGTATCTCTACTGGTGTTCAACTACTATCCCATGTACGGCGCCAGCCTGGCTTTTAAAGATTACAAATACAATCTCGGTATTTTGGGCAGCCCCTGGGTAGGCTTAAAACATTTCCAAACATTTATTTCATCATTGGAATTTTGGGAAGTTATCCGCAATACCATTGTTATCAGCGGACTAAAAATTCTTCTCTGTTTTCCCGCCCCCATAATTCTTGCCCTGCTGCTGAATGAACTGCGTCTACAGCGGTTTAAGAGGGTCATCCAAACCATGAGCTACCTGCCCAACTTCGTTTCCTGGGTAGTGGTGGTCAGCCTGATGACCGTGGTCTTTAGCCCCTACGGCGGCATTGTAAACAACATCCGCAACCGCCTGGGCTTTTCAAGCATCTTTTTCCTGGGGGAGGAACAGTTTTTCTACCCTCTGGTGGTTCTTTCTGATATTTGGAAGGGGGCGGGCTGGGGTTCCATCATTTACCTGTCCGCCCTGTCCGGCATCAACCCGGAACTTTACGAATCGGCCTACCTTGACGGCGCGGGACGCTTAAAGTGTACCTGGTATATTACCCTCCCGGGCATCAAAACAACCATCGGCATTATGCTTATCTTTGCTATCGGCGGCATCCTGAATGCCGGATTCGATCAAATTTTACTCTTACAGCAGCCTGCCAACATGCTCATATCGGAAATCCTGGACACCTTTACTTTAAGGACCGGCCTTAACTACGGCAGGTTTGAATACGCCACCGCCATCG
>JAIRXT010000084.1 GCA_031268125.1 Treponema sp.
GAAAAATATGCAGGCGCATTCAGTTGGACAGATACACGAATCCTATCATACCCTGATCCCCGTGTATATTCCTTTTATGATACTTTTTGATAAAAAAGCGGTTTATGGGCCTTAAAGAAGTCTATCCCCAAAAGCAGCATCTTTACTTCTTCCGCATTCAGTTCTTCCGCCGCACGCTCCCCTTCCGGCCAAGGAAACCTGTCTTTTTCCAGCAGCTTTTGGCTTAACCAAAACCCAAGGAAACGAAGTTTCCACTTGTCCCACCATACTGCCTTTAATAATTTCCTGCTCCGGCTGCAAAACAGAAATACGCTGCCGCTTAAGGGATTTAATCCCATCTCTTCCTAGATGACGGACGTAAGACCGTTTACCCCTTTCCTCAAATCCGTGTATCCGGGCCGGATATATATCTTTACCCTGCTTAAATCTACCGTCATACCAACCCTCCGGAACTACCCAGTACGGCCCGGAAAACCGCTTCCAGCATTTCAGAGGGGAGCCGGATCCGCACATCCCCTTTGTCGATAATGATTTCCTGGTTTCCCTGGCCGAATGCCGTCTGGGGGAGTTGGACAAACCCCCGGTTCCTTGGCTCACCTTCTTGTGCCCATTTGCATAAACTTGTTACGGATATCCCTTGCCCCCGCGCGTATGCGCTTCGTGACAACCCGCCCGCCTTCCATGCCGCTGCATGGTTCTTCCGTTCTTCGTTTGTGTAGGTCTTCATCTGCTCCTCCGGTTTCGCTTGTTTCCCGGAAGTTTAATGCGCCCGGCTTACCCTTCGCCAGAAGCGGTGAAATTGACGGTTACAAAAAAAGCGATGGATAGCCATGAGGGACGCACGCTCCCCATCTTCCATGATGTAAAGCGTCCCGCCGCTCCACAGTACGGGTAAGGTACTCAGCGCCCACCCGTCAAACCCCATGTCCGCTTGGACCGCCCCCCGTACCCCCTCCCGGAACCCTGCGAGCGCGCAATGGGCCTTGCACAACGCCGTTATATTACCGTGGGTAAGTATCACCCCTTTCGGCTCTCCCGTACTCCCGGAGGTATAGTAGATCGCCAGCCCTTCAACAGAAGGATCCAGTTTTACAGGGGGCATCAGGGACCGCATTGCTTCCGCGGGGGAGCGGCAAAGGCGGCATTAAACACCAAGGACCCGGTCAATAGCAGCAATACTGTAACTCCTGGTCCGCTCAATCAGATCCGTTCCCGGTTCCTTTTGCCGCAGCGCCGCGGCCAGCGGAAGAAGGGTAGAGAGAATCCGCCGCCCTTCGTCTCCAAGGCCCGCCAGGTAAAGGCCGGCGGCGGTTCCGGCGGGCGGGGGCAAGGCCCGTATTTTCTCCCGGTAGGCGGCAAGGAATTCCCGTACCGGCGGCACGGCGGCGGTACGGCAGGGGGCCGCCGCCGGAGACTCCCCGTCCCGGCGAGGGCGGCAGACGATAGGAGCGCCAAGGCCGTCTGCGGGGATCAGACGGGCCCGCATCCGTTCCCCCGCGGCTTCAAGAGATTCCCGGTAGTGTACCAGGGTCTCCGTTTCGTAATACCAGGACCCGGCGGATTCCGCACAATCCGGCTCCCGGGGGAGAATCCGTTTTTCAAGCGGACTGCGGTAGAGAAAACGGGAAAATAGGGCCTCCAGGGGCTCAAATCGGTTCTGGAGGGTATCAAAATAGGGGAACAGATAGGTCCCCCGGGCATAGGTCCTCCCCTGGGGGTACGAAAAATCCGCCCCGTAAAGCTCAATCTCGGCGGCTCCAAGAGCCTCCGCCAGCGAAACCGCCGCGTAGGTAACATTGCCCCCGGAGCCGTCGATCTGCGGGAAAGGCCGCCACCGGGAAGATATGTAGGCGCCCAGGGGATGACCGGCGGAAAAAAAGACCGGCCGCGCCGCCAGAGAAGCCAGGGGGGGCGGGCTTGCCAGGTCCAGGAACAGGCGGGAAGCGGGGGGAATCCCGCAGGATTCCCGGGAACACCGCCGGACGCCGGGGGGGATAAAGTGGCGGTAACTGATATGCTGGCAGTCAATAGAAATCACCGCATCCGGCTCCAGGGCGCCGCACAGCAGGGCCGGAAGGCTGGTATCGGTAGCGATAAGGAAGGGCGCTTCCCCCTGCCTCCGGGCCTCCGCGAGACGGGGGATCTGCGAATCCAGGGAAGGGCCTGCGGCGCAGACGGCCGCCCGGCGTATCCGGGGCAGGGGGGCGGCCTCCCCCTCCGCCCTCAGGATGTTGCGCAGCGTGTTTTTGAACATCCTGATTCCAAAATGGGCCTGTACCGAATAGTCCGCGGAAATACGGCCCAGGGCCCGGCGGACCTCCTCCGCTGCCCCGGCAAATTCCCCGCCTTCCACCCTGGGCCGCAGGGGCAGGACCCGGAGCGCCTTTGAAAGAACGGGGAGGTACAGGTCCGGGATCAGCCGTTCCAGAACGCCGGGCCGGGGGTCTACCAGCAGCCGTACCCTGTCGTCTGCAAGAATACCCCGCAGATCCCTCAATCCCAGGAGTTCGGCAAAACCCCGGAGGCCGAATTCCACGATGACGGCCCAATCGGTTTCAGACCGCGCCAGGGCCGCTTCAACCTGGTAAGCCCCTCCCAGGCCCAGAAAAACAAGAAAATCTTCCCCTTCCAGCGCAGCGATAAGCCGTTCCCCTTCCCGCCGGGGATCAAACAGAGAGTGCAGGGGCCGGGCCGGGCCGGCAGACCGGCCCTCCGCTCCGTATAGGGCAGGGACGGGATCGCCGTTCCGGGCTTCCAGGAACCGGTAACTGACCGGGGCGGAAAAATCGGGCCGCTGGGCGGCAAGACGGGCCGCCAGTTCCCGGTCCCGCAGGGCGGCCAAATTCCCTTCAAAAAGGATGCGGGGATCACCCATAAGACCTCACAGAGCCGGAGGATAAAAGATAGGGCCGGATGATAGATTCAATCCCGGCCCGGAGTTCGGCCCGCCGGGGCCGGGGGCCGCCGGGAAAAATCAGGGGGGCCAGCTCCCCTGCAAGGGTCTCCCGTGTACGCTCATCCTCCAGGGCGGCCTCCAGAATACCCAGGGCAAGGCCGGGCGCGTCTTTAAGGGGCCGCTGTTCGTGGAACCCGCCGGACGCCGCCTTCCCGGCCGGGGCCGCATCCCGGACCGTAATCCGGGGAAGCCCCTCAAACAGGCGGTTGTTATCTCCCAGGGTATAGAGCCTTCCGGGGTAGGAGGCAAGGCGGGCGGCAAACCATTCAGCGTAGATCCGGTGGCTCCCGCCTTCCCGCAGGGCCGTGCTGCGGAAAAAACGCCGGCCGTATTCGGGCTGAATCCGGGAAGCCCCCTCCCATTCAAGCCGGTCGAAGGCATAGGGCCGCACGTGGGTGCGGATATCCGGTATATCCAGGTCCACCCCGGCGATAATTACCTTCCCCCGGCCCAGGGCCAGGGCCAGGTCTATGGCGGCGGCGGTAACGGTCCCCCGCTGGGGAAGAACCAGGTGGGGGATGCCCAGGCCCCGCAAAACCAGACCCTGCCAGAGGCTGCCGTCGGCAATCGCCAGGACGGGGAGATTTCCGCATTGGGAGGGAAGATTGGCGGTACAGGATGCGGCAAGCTCGCGGCCCTGCCCCTCCGGCCAGGCGGAACCGTTCCTTCGGAACAGTTCGTACAGATGGAGCAGGGCCCAGCCGCCGCCGTCGGTACTCAGGACCAGGTCCGGCAGGATATTCCGGCGGAGCAGGGCCTGGGCGGAGGATGACGCGGCGATAATAAAGCAGTTTTGCCGCAGTTCCGCGATCAACGGCAGGCTCCCCTCCAGCGAAGGCCCCGCCCCGGTAATCAAGACGGGCTCCTCCCGGAGGGAGTAGACCGGAAAACGCCGGAAAATCCGCAGATTCCTGAAAAAATTGCGGAACCAGCGGCGCCCAAAGGCCCGGAGGGTACGGCGTTCCGCGTCAAAACGTCTGAGGGCGGCGGCGGCGGCGGCCAGAAGCCTGACATAAGAATCCCCGTACAGATTCAGGCTGGGCCGCCATTCTATGATCTTTACCGCCTCCGGGCCGAAATCCTTCCCGGCGGAATTTTCACCCTCCGCCAGGTTATCCAGTTCCTGTCCCAGAAAATCTTCCGCCGTTGTGCCGGTCCCCGGATCCCAATACACCGCGTCGCCGTCCTGAACCGGCGCCCCGTCCCGGGGGGCCGAAACCCGGAGAACCATGATTCGGGCGCCGGGAAAGCGCCGGGAAAGGATGGGGATCATATAGCCCAAACCAGGCTCTATCAGGATAAAACACCGGATCTCCGGCGGAATGGAAAGGGCCGCCAGGTACCGTTCAGCCTCCGCCTGGGGATTGTACCGGGAATGGAGGGCGGCCATTACAGGAAAGGCAGGATATATTCCACCACTTTGTCCGCGTTATCCGCCTGAAAGACCGCCGGAACCTCTGTTTCCAGGCTTTTGGAAAGACGATGGGCAAGGAGTTCCCGGTCGATGATGTTTGAAAAAAGTACTAGCACGTAGCGGGCCGAAAGGGAAACCGCAACGCCCAGGGCGGCGGTTATGCGGCTTACCTGGTTATAAAAGGATTCCCCCTCTTTGTTCTCATCGTAATTTTGCGGATACGCAAGGATAATACCATGAATCAAAGCAAAGGTATTACAGTATTTGACGATCTCGTTTTTTAGCTCCCCGGAAAGCCCGTGGGTCAAGGTATATTCGGCAGAAAGTTCGGCAGGGGATTCCCTGTCCGGCCTTTCCGCCATGCCTTTTACGGCCGTATCTTTTGCGGACGTATCTTTTACGGCCGTACCCTTCACGGCGGAATCGCGGCGGGAAGGACCTCCGGAAGCAGCAATTTTAGCGGCGGCTCTGCCTAAAAGCCCCATTTACGCCAGCCCCAGTTCCTTAAACAGTTTCTTGTAGGCATCGAAGTACTCGGATTGGGCGAATTCCTCAATTTTTTCTTCCGGCAGGGATTCCAACAGTTGATCCATGTAGGAAAGAACCTGTTTAAGCTCCTTCCTGAACCCCCCCGGAAGACCGGCCGGTCCCAAATCGGCTTGAACGGGAGCCGCCTCTTCCTCCGGCAGCACGTCCTCGGGGATTTCATCCAGAGAAACATCGTCTTCCAGGGCATCGAGACTCCCAAAGTCCCCTTCGTCAAGGTCTTCAAGCAGAAAACCTTCCGGGATGATCTGCTCCAGATCTTCCCCCCCGTTGGTCCCGGCGGTTTCCGCCGCGCTTTCTTCCGCCCCGGCGATCCTTTTTTCGGGCCCGGTTACACCGGGGATCACCGGTTCTTCCGGAAGTTCCAGCGGTTCCTCAGCGGCTTCCGCCGGCTTTTCAGGAACGGTCTCCGGGGAAACAGCACCGGCCGGTTTCTCGACGGGATGTTCCAAAATCTCCGGTTCCGGTTCTTCAATCACCGCGCCGCCCGCGGCATCTTCTTCACCCAGGGAAACTTTGTCCAGGGAAGTCTTGTCTAAAGACGCGTCATCCTCGAAAAGGTCGTCAAAAGAAACATCGTCCAAGGATATATCAAGAGATGCGTCATCCGCGGGAAGATCCTCTAACGAAATGTCTTCCAGGGAGAGGGCGGCCTCGTCGATATTGTCCGCAGAGGCATCGTCTAAAACGGCCTCATCCGCGGGAAGATCCTCTAACGAGATGTCCTCCAGGGAGAGGGCGGCCTCGTCGATATTGTCCGCAGAGGCATCGTCTAAAACGGCCCCGTCCGCGGGAAGATCCTCTAACGAGATGT
>JAIRXT010000192.1 GCA_031268125.1 Treponema sp.
TATTAGAACAGCGCATCCCCTCCTTCGCCGGGAGCGGCCTTCCGGGGCCGGCCTGGTCCCCGGTGGGGCGTTTCGGCTGGCCGGGAAACCGCGGGGGCGGGAGAAGCCGGGGGCCGGCCTGGTCCCCGGTGTACCGGAGCCCCGCGGCCCGGTAAAACCGGGGGGGGAACTTGCCGGGCCGCAGGCCGGGGGGAAGGGGCCGGCGGGATTTCCAGCAGTTCAGGAGATGCCGAAGCGGCGGACGCCGGTGCCTCCGCGTCTGGCCCGGGAGGAACGGCAGCGGATTCGGCCGCAGGTTCGGCAGAAGGTTCAGCGGGGGGAACAACCGGTTCGGAGGGTACGGCCGGTGTTTCGATAACCGGCGGTACACCCGGCGGCGCAGCCGCGGCATCCGTCCCGGCCGCGGATTTGGCCGCAGGCGCGGCAGGTTTCTCCGGGCGCTTGGGCATCTCCCGTCCGGGAAAGATGATCTTCCACAGTTTTTCCTCAATTTGCCTTGCAAAATCAGGATTCTTTTCCAGGTAGTCCCGGGCGCTGTCCCTGCCCTGCCCCACCTTCTCTTCCCCGTAGGAATACCATGCGCCCTTCTTGTCGATAAGCCCGTGCTTTACCGCCCCGTCCAACAGGCTGGCCGAAGCGGAAACCCCTTTGCCAAAGATTACCTCAAGTTCCGCCTTGCGGAACGGCGGGGCCACCTTGTTTTTTACCACTTTAACACGGACCCGGTTCCCCACCGCATCCGTGTCCTTCCCCCCTTCGATAGTTTCGGTCTTGCGGACTTCCAGCCGCAGGGAGGAGTAGAATTTCAGGGCATTGCCCCCGGTGGTGGTCTCCGGATTCCCGAACATCACCCCGATCTTCATGCGGATCTGGTTGATAAAAACAAGAACCGTCCGGGACTTGCCGATGATGGCGGTGAGTTTCCGCATGGCCTGGCTCATAAGCCGGGCCTGGAGCCCCATCTGGGCGTCCCCCATGTCCCCGTCAATTTCCGCCTGGGGGGTTAAGGCCGCGACGGAATCTACCACAATCACATCGAGCGCCCCGGAACGGACCAGATTTTCGGTAATCTCCAGGGCTTGTTCCCCGGAATCCGGCTGGGAAACCCAAAGTTCGTCGATATTGACCCCCAGATTCTTGGCGTACACCGGGTCCAGGGCATGTTCGGCGTCTACAAAGGCCGCGATACCCCCCATTTTCTGGGCTTCCGAAATGGCGTGAAGCGCCAATGTGGTTTTTCCTGAAGATTCCGGGCCGAAGATCTCGATGATTCTGCCCCGGGGATAACCTCCAATCCCCAAAGCCTCGTCCAGCAGAATGGCCCCGGAGGGGATAACTTCGATCCCCGCGACATTGGAGGTATTCCCCAGTTGGATGATGGAACCGGCCCCAAACTGTTTTTCTATCTGGAGCCGGGCGGCTTCCAGAGCCTTCTTCTTGTCCTCCGCAGAGGCCAGGGGATCCCCCCTGGTTTTTTCAACTTCATTGGATTTTGCCATATTTACCCTCCCCTATTATACGGGTCCGCCGTGCATGGTGATTCATTTATTTTGAAAAAATAACGGTTTTTACCGTTTTTTTCTATGGCCCTGCGGGGGCAGGCAAAGGCCGGCAATTTTACTTTTACAAAATTTTCGATGGAAAAGACACCTGTAAAATCATTGGGGGTCCTGCCGGCTGGAAAAATCCGGGGCCCCCACCCCAGATTCTTTCCACCGCCACCCCTGTTACATGTTTCTGGCGTCTTTCCTTCCCCTACAAAAGTAACCTTGCTTAAAAGGGGTTAATCAAGGTAAAAAAATGTCTAAATTGCAGCGTATTTTCACTTAAGTACCCTGTTTACAAAAGCAATCTAGCCATTTTTTGGTTGGACAAGTGGGCTTTTTTGCTAAAAGTAAAATTGCCGGGCAAAGGCCGGCAGGACTTTCTATTTGGGGCGGGTTCCGTGTAAACTTGGACTATGGGGGAAAGGTGCATGAGAGACTTTATCATTACCGCAACCCGGTCTATGCGGGACTACGCAGAACGGACAGTACAGCATCTTTCAAAATTTACCAGTTTTCAGCCCTTGGTGGAAGAAATAAACGGGGTGGAATTACTGAGGACCGAGCGTTTCGCCGACGGCGAGATGGAAGTGGTGCTTACCAGCTCCATCCGGGGAAAGGATGTAATACTTTTCACAAGCTGCGCCAGGAACGAGGCAGGGATCGGGGTAGAGGAAGCCAAGATTGAACTGTACCATACGGTGGACGTATTGAAGCGTTCCCAGGCGGACAGGATTATCGTCTTTGAGCCCTATGTCTCCTGCGCCCGCTCCGACCGTACTACCCGCCGCAGTTCCGTAGGGCTCTGGGTACACCTGAAGATTCTGACCAGCCTGGGGGTCCGGCAATACGTTACCTACCAGCTCCATTCGGATAAATCCCGGTCCATGGTGGACCCTGCCGTCTGCATCGTGGACGATATACCCGCCCTTACCCTGTTAAAGCGTTACCTCTGCGACACCTATATCGGGAACATGGAAAACCTGGAAAAAGTGGTCCGTCCCAACTGGGCCTTCTGCTCGGTGGATGCGGGGGGGGAAAAGCTTGCCAGGGACTTTGCCAACTCCTTTGGGGCCCCGCTGGTGGTGGCCCATAAGCAGCGGGATTATTCCAAGGCCAACGCCGTGGAATCGGTCTATATCCTTTCCGCCGAACCGCTGGAGGGGAAGGTGCTGTGGATTGTGGATGACATGGTGGACACCGCCGGATCGGTGGAGACTCTGATCCGGGCGCTGGAACCCCACCGGCCCCGGGAAATCAATATTATCGCGGTCCACGCCCTGTTTTCCCCGCCGGCGGCCCGGCGGCTTATCGGCCTTTCGGAGGAGGGGCTGCTGAACAGGGTCATGGTCAGCGATACGATCTACTGTCCCCATTCCCTGCCGGATTTGGATGAGGAGGACGGCCGCAGGCTTAAGATTCCCAACCTGGAGGTAGTACCTTCGGCGGAGCTTTCGGCCCGGATTATCAGAACCATCATGACCAACAGTTCCATGACCAAGATGCTGCGGCCCTTTAACGCCCAGCTCTATTTCAAGTCCCCCAAACTGTTTAATCAGTGAAGAACAGGGATCAGCAATTCTCAGTAGATGTTCAGCAATTCCGAATTCAAAAAAATGACAGTTCAACCTAAAAAATGGTCAATGGTACCGGCAGCCATTTGACCATTTTTTACCTTGAAAGCCCTTGGCATAAGGTAATTCACGATGGGGATACCGGCGAAAAGAGAGGCGAAACAAGCAGAGCGGGGTGTCGGGGGACTAAAATGAGAATTGCCGGCGCGGACTACACCGGGACTTGTTAAAGTGTTATAACTTGTAGGTGAGGCAATTCCAAAATGTCAAATTTTGGAATTGCAACCTATGAAAACCGCAGTTTTGCAGCCCGTAGGGCGAAAAACTGCAAGAGCCGGTT
>JAIRXT010000193.1 GCA_031268125.1 Treponema sp.
CCGCCGCCTGTTCCGCCGTCATAACTGGCACTCCTTAACTATTATTATGTCTGAATACTACCACCATGTAAATCAGGCGCAGTCTGGGTCAGCAATTCCGAATTCCAAATCCGAAAAGACGCCTATAAAATCATTGGCTTTCCTGCCGGCTGGAAAAATCCGGGGCCCCCGCCCCAGATTCTTTCCACTTTTCGCTTTCGCGAAACTGGACCCCGCTCTGCTTGTTTCGCCGCTCTTTTCGCCATTTCTCCATCGTGAATTACCTTAAGCCAAGGGGTTTTCAAGGTAAAAAATGGTCAAATGGCTGCCGGTACGGTTTTATACTGCCGCCGGTACCTTTGACCATTTTTAGGTTGAACGGTTATTTTTTTTTGAATTCGGAATTGCTGAACCGAACCGTACCGGCCTTGATTCTGATCCTGCTGGGTTCTTCCCTTGCCGCCCAGACCGAAGTCTCCCCCCTGTGGCGGACGGCTCTGGGGGGAGCGGTAATCAGCCCGCCTTCGGTCCAGGCCGGGGCGGCGGTGGTGCTGATGGATTCGGGGAACGTCAAGGCCCTTTCTGTCCAGGGAGCCGCGTTGTGGACTTATTCCGCCCTGGGCCGGGTTTCCCCCTACCTGAACCGTTCCCCGGAGGGTATCAGCTACTTTTCCCGGACCAACGGGGTTTTTATCGCGATAAACCGGGTGGGGCGGGAACTGTGGCGCAGGAACCTTGGGGCTCCCCTTTCGGGCCCCGTGGTTTTCGGCTGGGACGGCCGGATTTTTGTCCCCGCGGGGAACAGACTCTTCTGCCTTACCATATCGGGGCGCGTTTTGTGGCAGCGGAACCTGGGGACCGGCATAGCCCTTACTCCGGTTCCCGACCACGACGGGGGCGTTATGCTGGTCCTGGCGGACGCCGTCCTGCTGCGCATCGGCCCCTACGGCCAGACCATGAGCCTCCGCCTTTCCGCCGTACCCAAGGTTATTCTTCCCCTGGGCCCCGGCGGAGAAGGGGGCAGGGTTCTCCTGTTTTACCTGAACGGCGGGGTGGAATTTGCCGATTTCAGGTCCCCCGATTTTGACCGGGGCCCCCTGCCGCTGCCCCCGCTTGAAGGCAGCCCCCTGGCCGCGGCGAGCCGGGGACTCAGGGCGGCCCTGCTGCTGGAAGGGGGCCGCCTGCTGGGGCTCCACGGCCTGAGCGGGGAAATACTCTGGTCCGCCGACAGCCGTGTCCGGCCCGGAACGAAGGAACAGCCGGAGTTACTCTACGACGAGCGGGGAGTCTACGTGCTTTCAGGTTCCGGGGCCTCCGGCTTTACCGAAGACGGCAGGCAGATCTGGCATCTGGATTTGAACGGGACCGCCTCTACCCCCAGCTTTGGGGACGACGGGATTCTCTATTCCGGCGGGGAAGACTGGATTTTCTACGCCTTTAAGCTGGAAGACCGGGTCCGCCATCTGCCCCAGTCCCTGTTCGGCCCCCCGCCGGAAGGGAATTACGGTATCGGCGCCCCTCCTCCTTCTTCCTGGACGGACAATCCCAAGCGCTGGGATGAAACCCTGTTGGAAAAACAGCTTGGCGCCATCAAACGGGATTTAGCGGAAGGACGGATGGGGGTACAGGAACTTGAGTACATCGCTTACCTGATGGAAGTCGCCGGCGCCGGGCAGAATCCCGAAATCTCCCGCTATTCGCCGCTGGCGCCCGTGAAACGGCGGGTTGACGCATTGCAGCTTTTGGCCCTCACCGGTTCCCGGGAGCTTGTTCCCTTTCTGGCCCGGATCTTCAGGGAAGATCCCGATCCGGTCGTCAAAACCGCGGCCGCTCAGGCCGTCGGCGCTATCGGCGCGGACAATGACGGCGCCGCGCTGAGCGCCTTCTCCGATCAGGTGTTTTACGGCCGCTCCCAGGAACAAGTCCTTATCGCCGTTGCCTCCGCTACCGGCGCCCTGTGCCGTTATTCGGGCCCCCCCTTGAGCGATTTGGGAATTCGAATCCTTGTCAGCCTAAGTTCTCCAAATAGACCCAATTATGTCCAAAATTTAGCGAAGCGGGAGCTTGAGACCCTGAGAAAATAGGTGTAGGTTTAGAGTATCTCTCTAAAATCCGGTTGATTTTTGAGACTGCCGGGGGATGGTATGATGAGGTTCCGTATGCGCCGTTTTTTCTTGACAGTTGGAATTGTACTGTCGGCTTCTCTTTTGTATGCCCAGGTCAACGAAGACGAACTGGAACAGAACCAGGCTCCCATAACTTTTTTTAACTACGAAGGGCCCCAGGCCCGGATTGAAACCAGGGATCAGATCCGTAACATCGGTTATGCCCTTGGAGAGGTTATCCGCGGCGGAGCGGCCCGCGCCGGCACGCCGGACCGTTACTTTGTTATTCACGCGGTCGGCCCCGCGGAAGATTCCAAACTGGACGCCGATATATTCGGCCTGGGCTACGACACCGGGGTGGATCATATCAGAAATCTCAGGCTTATCATCCAGGGTTATCTGGAGGCGGCCTACGCTTACAGCGCCCAGGACGCGGCCCTGCTTGCCGGTTATGTCACGATATACAACGCGGTTTACCGGGCCGACTGGGAATACATCACCGGGCGCTACAAGGAGCCGGTGATCGCCGAACTTGATCCGGCCCGGGCGGGACTTTCCATCCGTTTTGACGAATGGCCGGGCCAGACCATGCTGCTTATCCCCCTGGGCCTGGGACTGCCCAGCTCTCTTTCCGCGGTGGACACCGGTGTTGTATCGGACCCGCGGGTGGTAGAGGAACTGCGGAAAGACGAGGATATGGGGATTGAACAGCGCCGGGATATGGTGGACCTAAAGGAACGGGAAGCGGATGAGGCGGAACAACGGGCTGAGGATCGGCGGCAGGAGGCGGCGGAAGAACAGCGGCAGATTGACCAGGAGCGGCAGCAGCTCAACGAAGAACGGCGGGCGCAGGCCGCCGGGGAGCAGCCGGAACAGCCGGCCGGACAATCCGCCGGACAACAGGAAGCAGAACGGCCCGGCCGGCCGGCGGAAGAGGCCGGACAACCCGCCGGGCAGCAGGAAGAAGAGCAGCCCGGCCGGCCGGCGGAAGAGGCCGGACAACCCGCCGGGCAGCAGGAAGAAGAGCAGCCCGGACAGCCGGCGGAAGAGGCTGGACAACCCGCCGGGCAGCAGGAAGCAGAACGGCCCGGACAGCCGGAAGCCGGCGAAACGGCCCGGGACGAGGAGTTGGCCAGGCGGGAAGAAGAACTTGACCGGCGGCAGGCGGCGGTGGACGAACAGCGGGAAGAAGCCCGGCGGGACCAGGAACTCTCTGAGCAGAGACGGGAAGAAGCACGGGCGGAACGGGAGGACATCGCCCGGGATCAGCAGATCCTGCTCAACGAAGAACCCCGGCAGGCAGGCGGCACGGGGCTTGTTACCGCCGTAATTGAAAACCAGACCTCCCCGCTGGGGCGGATTGTACGCATCGATTCCGCCACCGGAGAGGAACTGGAACGCTCGGCGCTAAATACGGTAAATATCAGAACCGTCTACAACATCAACGGCAGGTACTTTGCCGTAGCCGGGGAGAACCGGGGCGGCGGGGCCATCCGGCTTGTCGAGGTTGATCCGGAATCCCTGGAGATGATAACCCAGGGCGCCGACGACATTCATCCCCAAAGCCTTCTCTGGGTCAGCGGGGCGGACCTCTACGCCGTTACGGTGTCCGGGGGCGTCCCCTACCTGGGCCGCTTTAACTACCAGCTTACCCGGCTGGCCCGTTCAACCGCGGCGGTTCACCCCTTTGCAGCGGTGCTGTTCCAGGACGGTTTCCTCCTGACCCAGCGGCAGGACGGTTCCGCGCTGATACTGGACCCGGGGACCCTGGAAGAACCCTCCTACCCGGCAAATTAGTCCCGCGGAGCTTCGTTGCGGTAATTTTTTTGGCTTCAAGTTTTGCTTCGCAAAACTATAGACATTTATGCCGGGCCGCTATCCCGGTCATTTTTAGCCCGGGGTTTGTGCCGGCGGCGGGGCATTAACGGGGTCCATCTGCTCAAGCTGCTCCACCGTGTAGCCCTGCTTCATAAGGCTGATGGCCCTTTCCCAGCCGGTTTTTTCACCCCGGGTCTCACCCCATTTTTCCCATTCGGCGGTAAGCCCGGATTCTACCAATACATCGGTAAGTGTTAGTTTCTTCTTCCTCATCCCTGTTACCTCCTTCACGGTCTTTGGATTGGCCTCCAACACCGCATGCAGATAGGCCCCCAGCCTGTCCCGGTCCCTCTTTTCACTTTCCTCCAGTATTGCCCCTAAAACCTCCATATTCAACCCTCCCTCCAGCCCCCTCAACCACAGATTCTCTGCCGCCTCCAACTGTCTGCTTTCAACTATCTGTACCGGCAGGGGATACCCTTTCACCTCATAGATCCCCCGTTCCTGTTCCGTCACCCTGCCTTGCAGCTCTTTGAACAGCTTCCGGGGATGGCGATTCCCGATGATGCTCAGAGTCATGTCGTTTATATTGACCTTGTGGAGTGCGGCGTAGAGGAAGCTATAACCGAGGGTTTTGTAGAAGCTGTGGAGGGAGATATGGTCTTGGGGACTTTTGTATTCGATGATGTTGATGCCCCTGAACAGGCGGGCGATATTTTTGGTGATGGGGAGGGAGGAGGGTTTTTTGATGATGAGGAGGTCGATACGGAGGGGTTTGGAACTGAGCTGGACTTCGCTGAGGAACTGAAGGGAGGGGAGGAAGGGTTCGAGTTCGAGCTGCATAGCCTGGACGAACGCGGGATGCCAGGGGATAGGATCTGCCATGGTGGGCCTCCTG
>JAIRXT010000011.1 GCA_031268125.1 Treponema sp.
ATTACCACCATGCGCGGGAACGCCCAGGCCGACAAGGTGTATATCTGGAATTACGCCAAAGGGCCCTGGAACAACGGACAGGGGGATGAATTTACCCTCATGGAAGGCGCCAGGATAAGCGATCTGGAGCTGGCCTTTGCCGATGACCCCCAGGACAACCGGAACTACATCAACATTGTCAAAAGTGACAAGAGCCCCTACCTGTACTTTACCGGAGCGGATCCCGTAACCACCATCGGCCTGGAGAGCCGCCTTACATCCAGCGGCTCCTTCGACAAGAACGCCACCGTAGCCGGGGACTGGCTGGGTAAATACATCATTAAAAACGGCGGCAACCCAATTCCCGCGGCTGATGCCGCTATCCTAAACCGGTTCCCCCTGAGCAGCTATATCTACGGCGGATCCAACCCCATAAGCCTGTCCCCTTACAAACTTGATAACACAGGTAAGCTGGCGAATAAGTGAAAACGGCGATAAAGGAGCTTGTTCGATGAATAAAAACATGCGGCTGCTGTCTGCGGCGCTGGTAGTGCTGTGCGTAGTTCCCTTCTCCGTTCCGGCGCAGACAACCACGGAACAAACGGAAACGGGCCGGTTCGGCGCTCTGGAGCCGGATAGTGCTGAATCTACCGCCGCCGCCGGGGCAATCTACAACAGCCACTGGCTTTTCCTGGGCCTTCGTGCGGGGCCTTCCCTGCGCCTGTACACGCCGTCGGAAGACGCGGCCTTTACCGGCGGCGATACCTACGGACCGTCGCTGGAATTGGGAATTCTGGCCGATATCAGAATAGTTCCGCTGTTCAGCATCCAAACGGAACTTGACGTTACCTGGGACCGGGCGGCGGTCTGGAAGTACAGCGCCAACGAGGCTCAAAACGATTTGGAGCGGTATACCCGGCATTTTGAAAGCTTTTCCCTGCAATTTCCCTTTCTGGCAAAGCTGAATTTTTACCCCGGTAAATTCCGCGTTTCTCCTTTTTTGGGGCCCTACGTTATACTGCCCCTGGGAAAAATGAAAACCAGCCGCCCCCGTTACGAGGAGGAATCATCCGCCGCTTCGTTTTCTCCGGCCCTGGGGGTTTTAGGGGGCCTTAGCCTGTCCTATCCCCTGGGGCCCGGCATGATTTTCGCCGACCTTCGCTATGCGGCGGATCTGGGGGAACCTAATCTGCCGGAAATTGGAATTACGGAAACCTACAGGCGGCACATGGTGTCCCTGTCAATGGGCTTTGAATTCGGCCTGATCCGGAAACAGCCGGGGGGAAGCGCAAAATGAACAGCAAAACAGAACTCCTTCAAGCCGGTAAACTTAAAACCCCTGCCCGGTTCGCCGCCGGTTTTGTTTTTTTACTGGCGCTGCTGGTTCCCCCGAATCTGTACGCCCAAACTCTCCGCGAAGGGTATGACGGTGAAGGCAAGGCGGTTGTCGCGCTGCTCCCCCTTACCGGGGACGAGGAAGCCGCGGCACAGTTTGGGGAGGCCGTTATGCGGGCCGTAACGGCCCTTGGCAGGTACAACCCCCGGCAGGTAAGCCGGGACACGGTAGAAGCCGCGGGTTTAAGAATTCCCACCGACATGCCTCCCGTCCGGGAATTGACGCCCGGCGTCCGTTTCGCCCTTACCGGCGGGGTGTATCCGGGGAACAACGATGAAAGCCAGTTCTACCTTCAGTTGTGGCTGTGGGATATGCACAGCTCCGCCATGATTTACACTGATGATCTGGTGTACGAGGATACCGGCAGCGCCCTGGAAAGTCTGCCGGGCCTGGTGGAATGGCTTTTTTCCCATATCATTGAACGGACCGAAGAAGCCGAAACCGAAAAAGAAATAACCTGGGACCACAACAGAATCAACGCGGGGGTTCGGTCCGGGGTTTCCCAGCATTGGTACACGGCCCCCAACGAAAGCGTTCCCGGCGCATACTCCCTTACCTATGAAGGCGGCGTCTTTGTGGCGGTACGGCTTACTTCGCTGATCTCCCTGCAGGCGGAATTCGATTTAATTTTGGACGATCTGGTTTACCGGATGGTAGTAAACACCTCCAAAGATATTACGTATAATCCGGTTCTGGCTAACGAGCGGCGCCATTCTTTTTCCCTGCTTTTTCCCGTCCTGGTGAAATTTACCTTAAGGCCCGGTAGTTTCCGGCTTAGTCCCTATGTCGGCTTATTCGCCTTTACGCCTCTGGGGAAGACCCGGTACAGCCAGTATCCAGGCGGAAAGGAAGGTTCCTTCTCCTGGGCCTCCGATGCGCCCTTGGGTTATTCCGTCGGCTTCGAGGCGGCAAGGAAACTGGGGCCGGGGATACTTACCGCCGACATACGCTGCCTGGGGGATTTTAGTAATATTACTATCCGGGATAATGAGACGAATCCCGGCCAAACCGAAACCGTGTACAAGCGCAGTATGCTGTCTTTTACCATAGGCTATGCCTTTGGTTTCGGCAGCCTGAAAAAATAGGGGGATGGTAATGAAATTACGGGTGGTTTTACTTGCCGGTATTCTGTTTCCGGTCTTTTGTTTTGCCCAAACCCAAACGGGCAGCGCTTCATACAATGCCGCAAAAAACGGCCTGCATATTGCCCACGCCAGTATGTCGTTTAATACCCGTGTCCGGTTAACCAATCTCCGGAATAATATGCAGGTCATAGCGACTGTGGACGGCCGCATCCCCGTTTCGGATCCCAGGATAGCCGATGTTTCCCGGGAAGCCGGCGATGCTATCGGTATGGCCCCTGCCGGATACACCGAAATTCTGCTTGAAGAAATACTCCCGGAACATGCGGCAGCCCCCGCCGTTGTTCCGGCCCCCGTCCCGCAGGCTGCCCCCGCCCCGGTTCCGGCCCCCAGCCCCGCCCGTGTTCCGGCCGTTGTCCCGGTCCCCGCCGCAAGCCCTGACCCCGAACCGGCCGGCATCCAGGCCGCTCCCCCTGCTCCGGTTCAGTATGTGGTGGTAGACAAACCGGCGGGGATCTGCGCCCAGTCTCCCCTCTGTATGGTGATTCTTATCCTGATGATTATCGCAGTTCTGCTGCTTACGGCGATT
>JAIRXT010000166.1 GCA_031268125.1 Treponema sp.
AAAAAAACAGGCCGCCGCCGGGACCGCCCGCCTGAATCCCGGGACCGGGGGGAGAACCGCGGTAACGCTGCGGATAATCCGGCGGAAAGGCCGCGGCGGGTGGTGGTGAAAAAAAGACCTGCCAAGGCGGGACATACCAGGGCCGCGGCGGAAAACTCAGAAGACCGGGACTAACTCCAGCAATTTTACTTTTTTAGGGGAAGAAATGACGCCCGAAGAATGCAACAGGGGGTGCCGGTGGAAAGAATCTGGGGTGGGGGCCCCGGATTTTTCCAGCCGGCAGGACCCCAAATGGTTTTATAGGCGTCTTTTCCATCGAAAAATTTTGTAAAAGTAAAATTGCTGCTTTTCGCATTGGGAATGGTTGACAAAATCTCCGTGAAAGGTTATATACTAAGTACTTAGGTTTAGTAGGTATATCATATGGAGGTTCATCATGAACAGGCGTTTGTTGTTTGCTTTAATCGTTTTTCTTGCCGCTGCCGCCGCTGCCTTTGCGGGGGCCAGAAGGCAAACCCAGGAAGCCCCGGCCAAAGATACCATCGTATTCGGAGTCAACCTTTCGGCCACCGGGCTTTTTCACCCAACCCTCAACACGTCCAACGCGGACCGGGAAGTAGTTTTCCTGGTATTTAACCGTTTGGTAGCCACGGACCCGGCGGGGAACTATGTGCCGGAACTGGCGGAAAGCTATACCGCGTCTCCCGATGCACGGGTATACACCTTTAATCTACGGAAGGATGTTACCTGGACAGACGGCCAGCCCTTTACCGCCGAGGATGTGGCCTTTACCTACGAGACCACCGCCCATCCCGGTTTCTTCCGGGGTATCGACGAATTTGCCCGCCGCCTGGAAGGGGCGGATGCCTATCACGAGGGGAACGCTCCCAATGTATCGGGGATCAAAGTAATTGACCCCTACACGGTAAGTTTTACGTTTTCCGCCCCCTACCGGGACGCGATGGTTAAGTTCATAGACATTCCGGTGCTGGCCAAACATATTTGGAGCAAGGTGCCGGTGGAAAACTGGATGGAACAGGGGGACCTGCTGCGGAACCCGGTGGGAACCGGCCCCTACAAACTGACGGAATACGCCCAGGATCAGTATGTCCGGCTGGAGCGGAACGAGGCCTACTTCAAAGGGGTTCCCAGGATTAAGACCTTTATCCTTAAGCGGTCCAACCCCGACACCCGCCAAATAGAGGTCATCAACGGCGAACTGGATGTGGCCCGGGTGGTTTCCTGGAAGGACCGGGACCTGGCCGATTATACCAGCCGGAATATCCCCATCGTGGAAGTAAAAAGCATCATGGCCTACTACATCGTGTTCAATTCTACCGACGCGGTTTTTCAGGACCCAAGAATCCGGCTGGCCGCGGTCCACGCGTTGGACAGGCCGGCCCTGATCACGGCCATTGAAAACGGCCATGCGGTTACTGCGGAGACCCTTATCTCCCCCAGCCAGCAGGTCTACCCCCGAGACATCACCCCCTACGACTTCAACACCGCCAAGAGTTACGATCTCCTGCGGCAGGCCGGCTATACGGATTCCAACGGGGACGGGATTGTGGAAAAAAACGGCCAGCCCCTTAAAGTAACCCTCCGCTATGATAATGTGGACGACACGGTCCTGGCCCAGCTTGTCCAGGCCCAGTTGAGGAAGGGCGGCTTCGATGTAGAGATCATCGGTTCCGACTTCAACACGGTGCTGGGTGTTTTACGCAGCACTACCGATCCTTTCCAGATTGCCTTCATGGGCGCCACCTACCGGCCCAATCCGGGTTACGGCGCGGGGCACATGTGGATGGCCCGGTATGAGCATGACGAAGAAAACAACCGGCTTATCGCCCAGGCCAACGGTTCCACCGGCGACCGGGAAGCTGCCGCCAATTTTGGCGCCTGGGGCAAGTACTTCCACGATCAAGCTCCCATCGCGGTACTCTACTTCAAATCCACCGGTTATGCGGTCAATCCCCGGCTGGTAGGTTACGAGCCCACCACCACCGAGTGGTTTCCCAGCGTAGAAACCTGGTATTTCAAATAGGGCGGTTTCCTGAACGTCCATTGACACGTTTCCGCAAAACAGAGGAAAAATGAAGGGGCCGGGTTTTTTGAAACTCCGGCCCCTATTTTGAAGGACAGGCTGGGCTTAGTGATACGGTATATCGGGGAAAGGCTCTTTCAATTAGTACTTATCATGTTCGGGGTCTCCGTCATTGTTTTTTTTCTGGTCAACCGCATCCCCGGAAACCCCTATGCCAGCATGTTTTCCCCCGACATACCGTCGGATCAGGTTGAAGCTAAACTCCGGGAAGTGGGGTACTACGATCCGCTGCCCCTTAAATACGTAAAATGGGTAAGCCGGATCGCCGTAGGGGATTTTGGATATTCCATATTTTACCGGGACAAGGTAAGTTCCATTATTTTTAACCGGATGCTGAACACCCTGCTGCTGACCGTTTCTTCGCTGGTTATCAGCATGGCGGTGGGCATTTCCGCCGGAATTTACACCGGCCGGAAGCCCCGCAGCCTGGCGGACAACAGTATTTCCGTACTGACCTTTCTTCTGCTGTCCATCCCTTCGTTTTTCTTCGGTATGCTGATGATCAAATTCCTGGGAGCGGACCTCAGGCTGCTGCCTATATCCGGCATGATAACGGTGTCCGCCAATTACCGGGGCCTGGATCACGCGCTGGATGTGATCCGCCACATGATCATGCCCTCGTTTATTCTGGGGCTTTTATATTCGGCCACCATGCTCCGCTATACCCGGTCCAGCGTCATCGGAATTATCAACGCCGATTTTATCCGCTCCGCCCGGGCCCACGGGCTTACCGAAAGGGTTATTCTCTTTAAGCATCTTCTTAAAAACATACTCATCCCCATTGTAACGGTCCTCAGCCTTCAAATTCCGGACATGCTTTCCGGGGCCCTGTTGATCGAGACGGTTTTTGTCTGGCCCGGAGTCGGCCGCCTTAGTTTTGAGGCGGTCCAGCACCGGGACTACCCCCTGATTATGGGAATCCTTCTTGTTATGGCCCTGATAACCCTTATATCAAATTTAATTGCCGACGTGGCCTATGCCTTGATTGATCAGCGGATTACCCTGGGGGCGGAAAATGTCAGGACCGGATAGGGGAAAAAAGGCGGCGGGGGAAGGTATCTCAAAACTTTCCCCCGGAAAGGCGCTGTTAAAAATTCTTTCCGCCCATGAGCTTATCGCCGCCGGCGTAGTGATGCTGGCGGTATTGACCGTTTTTTCCCTCATCGGCCCCCTCTTTTCCCCCTTTGACCGGGACGCGGTGGAGGTGGAAAAGATTCAGGAGCCCCCCGGCGGCGGGCATATCCTGGGTACCGACGAGTTGGGCCGGGACATCTTTGTCCGCCTGGCCCACGGAGGCCGGGTATCCCTGAGCGTGGGGATCATCGCCATGCTGATCCAGCTTGTCATCGGGGTAACGCTGGGTTCGGCGGCGGGTTTTTACGGGGGAATCTACGACAGCCTCATTATGCGGATTACCGATGTGATCATGTGTTTCCCTTTTTTCGTGATCGCCCTGTCGGTGGCGGCCCTGACGGGGCCGAGTTTTAGGAACGTAATTCTGATCATCGGCCTTTTACGCTGGCCTTCCATGGCCCGGGTGGTACGGAGCGGCATCCTGGCCCTTAAAAACACCGAGTTTATCGAGGCCGCCCGGGCGCTGGGGCTTACCCAGCGGGAAATTATCTTCCGGCACCTTCTGCCCAATTCCCTGGGGCCCATTATCGTTTCCGGCACCCTGAACGTGGCCTACGCGGTCCTATTGGAAGCCTCGTTAAGTTTTCTGGGCCTGGGCATCGCCCCGCCCCAGCCCAGCTGGGGAACCATGCTGTCGGCGGCCCAGAGCATGAGCATTTTACAGAAATGCTGGTGGATCTGGATACCTCCGGGGCTGATGGTACTGATAGTGGTGTTATCCATCAATTTTATCGGTGAAGGGCTTTCCGATATTTTCGATACCCAGCGCCGCGGGGCGGCATGATGAGCCTTATTGAAATCCGGGATCTTTCCGTAACCATCGGCCCCGCCCGTCCCGGCACGAAAGCCCCGGAGATTCCCATCCTGAAACACATCGGGCTGTCCGTGGAACAGGGGGAAGTTCTGGGGCTGGTGGGGGAATCGGGCTGCGGCAAAACCATGACGGTCCTGTCCGTCATGGGGCTTTTGCCCCGGGGGGGACGGATCACCGGGGGGTCCATTAGTTTTATGGACCGGGACCTGGCCGCCCTTTCCCAGGGGGAAATGGGAAAAATCCGGGGCCGGCATATTTCCATGATCTTCCAGGAACCCATGACGTCCCTTAATCCCCTGATGACGATTGGTGAACAGCTTCGGGAAATTCTAACCCGCCACGAAGGGCTTACGGGGGCGGCCAATAAGGAAAAATGCCTCCGGCTGCTCCGGGCGGTAAATATCCCCGAAACGGAAAAAATATACGACTGCGCCCCCTTCCGGCTTTCCGGGGGGATGCGCCAGCGGGTGATGATCGCTATGGCCCTGTCCTGCGAACCGGAACTTATCATAGCCGATGAGCCTACCACCGCCCTGGATGTTACCACCCAGGCCCAGATTCTGGATCTGTTTAAGGAGATTCGCGGCCGGACCCGGTCGTCCTTCATCTTTGTTACCCATGACCTGGGGGTAATCGCCGAAATCGCCGACCGGACCGCGGTACTCTATGCGGGCTATGTGGTAGAAGAATGTTCCGCGGCGTCCCTCTTTGAAAAACCCCTCCATCCCTATACCGACGGGCTTATGCGATCCCGGATGGGCCGGAGGCACAGTAACCGTAAACAACTTTACAGCATCCCCGGCGTGGTGCCGGTACCGGGAAACATGCCCCCCGGCTGCCCCTTCGCTCCCCGCTGCGCCCATGCCGCGGAGCGCTGCCGCCGGGAAGTCCCCCCCCTGGAAGAAATTGAAAAAGGCCACGGGGTCCGGTGCTGGAGGCAGGTACCCTGATGGCGGAACCCCTGGTCAGGCTGGAAAACCTGACAAAAAATTTCCCCGTAGGAAAATCCTTTTTCGGCCGGGGCAGGCACTATGTCCGGGCGGTGGATGATTTTTCCCTGGAGATTTTCTCCGGCGAAAGTTTCGGCCTGGTGGGGGAATCGGGGAGCGGTAAATCCACCATCGGCCGCTGTATTCTGAATTTGATTGTCCCCAGTTCCGGCCGGATAGAATTCGCGGGGAAAACAATTTTTGATAAGGGAAAAGGGATACACCTTTCCTACCGGGAAATGCTCCCCCTGCGCCGGGACATGCAGGTTATTTTTCAGGACCCCACCGCAAGCCTGGATCCCCGGATGAGCATCGGGGATATTGTCATGGAGGGGCTGAAAAAGCACCGTATTGCGGAACAGGCAGGGGCGCGGAAAACCGCGGGGGATTATCTGGAACTCTGCGGCATAAACCGGGACCTTTTCCTGCGGCGTCCGGGGGAATTTTCCGGCGGTCAAAAACAACGGATTGGCATCGCCCGGGCGCTGGCCCTGAATCCCCGGTTCATTGTGGCCGACGAGCCCCTTTCCGCCCTGGATGTTTCGGTTCAGTCCCAGATTCTCAACCTTATGAGTTCCCTCAAGGAGCGGCTCAACCTGACCTTCCTGTTTATCTCCCACGATCTGCGGACGGTGGAGTATTTCTGCGACCGCATCGGGGTACTCTACCTGGGTTCTCTGGCGGAACTGGGGTCTACCGGGGATATTATCAATAATCCCCTGCACCCTTATACCCAGGTTCTCTTTTCATCCATACCCCGGGATAAACCGTGGCTAAAACCGGTATGGATTCAACTGCAGGGGGAAATACCCAGCGCCGCCCCCCGGGGATGCAAGTTCCATACCCGCTGCCCTTACAGCCGGGAACTCTGCGCCGCTTCGATTCCCCTGCCCGAAAAGGCCGGTAAAGGCCATTTTGTGGCCTGTCATCGCTGGCGGGAACTGTTTCAGGAGGCAGCCAGGGACAACGCGGCCTCAGATATTTAGGCCGCCCAGGGAGGCAAGAAAATTCGCCGTGGGTTCCCACGCGTTTTCCCCGTAACCCCCGGCCATAAGCCAGGCCGAAGGAATCCCCCGGTCCCGGAGGAAGGAAAAGATCAGCCAGTCCCGTTCCAGGCATTGTTCTTTGGTTAAAGCCAGGGGTTTTGTGGACGGGAGGCCGTCCCCTTCGTAAACGTCCACCCCGTCAACCACCACGGCCAAGCCGGGTTTTCTGCCGACGGAGCGCCGTTCCAATTCCCCCAGCCCCCCGTGGAGCCGGGGGGTATACAGGGCTTCCTCATGCTCCGCAATGGGAATATCAATATCAGATTCTACCAGGGGGGCCCGGCCCTGTTCCGCCCTGGCGATGCTTTCACGGTCCAGGGGCCAGCCGGAGGCCATGTGGACCGACAGGGTAAGGATCTCCGGGTTCTTTCCCGTAAAGGTTTCCCCCCGGTCCCGGGAAAATTTAACCAGTTCCGCGCTGCCGTCCCCTTTGTGGGCGTCCACGTCAATGATCCAGATAAGCGCCGCCCGGCCTTCAACCTGAATCTTCCGGGCCGCCAGAATAACATCGTTAAGCAGGCAAAATCCCGACCCTGAATCATAGCGGCCGTGATGCTGCCCCCCTCCCAGATAAAAACAGAATCCTTCGCCGGGGATCCCCGCAGGGGCCTTTTCCAGGAAAAGCCCGGGAATTTTTCCTCCAAGACTCCCCCTGCTTTCCAGGGCCAGACGGCAGGCCAGATAACTGCCGCTTACCCGGTACAGGATAGTAGTAAAAAGTTCCGTCAGCGGTTTTACCGCCCCGGCCGGATCGTAGCGGTTATAGCTTCCGTCAGGGTTGAGGAGCTCGTAGGTCTTCAAAAGTTCCCGTTCCAGCTCCCCTCCCGGCCTGCCGGATTCATCGTAAAGCCGGGCGATATATTCCCTTTGATGGACCCGCTCCAGATCTTCCCGGCGCAGGAGAGGCGAATCCAGCCCCAGCCCTTCGGCCGCCGCCCCTAAAGATAACAGGGGAAACCCGCTGCGCCGTTCCTCCAGATAACGGAGAATCTTCCCCGACCGGGACGGGGACATGGGGATACTAATCCCATAATCGGGCATATTGGTTTCGAGCTGTTTGTCATAGAGCAGCATAACTACCGCGAAAGCGCCGCCACCGCCGCGCCGAACAGGCTGGCCTGTTCCACCGGGGCTATCACATAGGACCGGGGCTTACCGTTGAACAGCATGATGTGGAGCCAGGATTCCAGGGCCTGGCGCATCCCCTTGTAGATCATGTACGTGGTCCCCTCCACGGCAACCCGTACCGGGGAATAGCCCTCGTAACCGGTACGGACCCGCTCCACACAGGCCCCCACCACCGCGGCGGAAAGCATGGCCCCCCGCTCGGTAACAATCTGGGCGATGTAGAGGATCGCCGCCAGGGCATCGGCCTCGTCCGGGCCGATAATGCCCCCCAGGGGCCCTTCCGCCGCCAGGGGATGGTGCCGAAAGTAGTTCAGGTCCCTGGTCTGCAAAGCCGGCATGGCAAGCAGCTCGCCGGATCTCTTGAACCTAAGGACCCCGTCTTTTACCGCCTGCTTGAGGATGTGTAAAGTAAGGGGGCCTATGTAAGCCCCGCTGGTGGCCTTTTCCAGGGTATAAACACCGGGGTTCTTCGTGGTGGCATCGTATTCCCGGTCCAGAATCCCCTGGCAGTTTATGCCGAAGGTACCGGTCTCGCAGACCACAATCTGGGGGTTGGGGGACTCAAAACCAATCTTGGGGATGCTCCGTTCCGGGTAGGCGGTGTTAAAGCCGGTACCCAGGATAAGACCGATTACCGGCCCGCCGGGGATGCCGTAGGTATCGGGGGTCTTTTCCTCCTCCCCGTCGGAGGGAATCTCCACAACCCCGGAAAGCAGGGTAGCCACCGTGTCGTTAAGCAGCACGATGGGCCCGGAAAATTTTACCCCCCGCCGGGCCAGCGCGTCCCGCAGCCCCCTGCCCACGGGCTTCCCCGTTACCTCGGGAATATCCAGCTCTTTGCTGAATGTCAGGGGGATGCCGTCGGCATCCTCCGTAATCGTCATGGGGTAGGAGAAGGTAAAGCCGATGCCCTCCACCGCGGACCCGGCCTTGTCCAGCAGGGGGGCGGTAACCGCGGCAATCTCGTCAAAAAAACGTTCCGCGCTCAAATGCCCCTGGGTCCCCGGCATAGGAACCTTCCGGGTCTCCTGGGCCGCAGCCTTGCCCTGCTCGTCAAAACGGACCAGACTGGCCCGCAGGTTGGTACCCCCCGCATCCAGGGCCAGCACCGTCTTCCCCGGCGGCACGTGGGACACGGGGCTGATATACGAAGGAATCATGGGAAGGCTTGAAGCCCGGCCCTCCAACCCCCGTTCAATATGAAGCAGCACATCGTGCATCAGGGAAACCGGGTCCAGATTATCGTAGTGGAAGCCGTAAAAATGGGCAAAATCGGAAACTTCACGGGGATTAAAGGCCATAAAACACCTCACTCACGGAATTTTGCTTCAAGTATGCCGTCAAAATGCCCGTTTCGCAAGTAGC
>JAIRXT010000185.1 GCA_031268125.1 Treponema sp.
CTCACTTTCAGGCGTACCTGGACGAATTTTGTTACCGGTTTAATCGGCGCGGTGCCGCTTCGGAATTATTCAATCGACTTGTCTATGCCTGCGTTTCAACCGGTACGGTTACCCGTGACGCCTTGTACGGCCACATGGCTACGGAAACTGGTTAAGAGTCATGAATAAGAATTGCTGGACTTTGCAGACAGACACTTGATAATCTCAAAAATACCTTATTATTAGTATAGTATAATTGACAAATGACTTACCGCAGGGGTACCAGAAGAACTCCCAAGACAGCCCTGAGGGAGGCGATAACGTCTGATCCGTAGACCGGACTTCCGTCCGCCCCTTTCTGCCATGCGGCCTTCCCGGCAGGAACGGCTTTGAGCTTAACCGGTTTATTTGAGGGAGGTCTAATACCCCGCCTCTTGCGCTAAACTTGACCCACAATTTAACCCGGTCAAATGCGCTGTGGAGCAAATGTAACACCTTGTACGTATCTCTTCCCTACAATAAAGCTAAATTTGACCCATGTCGTGTGCCCGGGGCCGGAAAAGACCAGGAAAACATGACGCAAAGCGCCCTAGCAGTTTGTTGCGCTTCGCGCATAAAACAGTAAAAATATTCACAAAAGTGAATATTTTTACCTGTGCGCCCGGCATGGGGAGTAACTTGGTGGTGAAAGTCCGCTACACGCTTGGTAGTAGGAAGTGTTAGCTGAACGGCAAGGGTGTCCGCTGTGAGGCGGAATCTGAAGGAAGCTGGAGGCAAAGTCCCGAACCGACGAACAGAAATCGCACAGAAGGCAGAACAGGGCGGACGAGCTTACAGGTCCAAAGTGAAGTCCAATACTACCCGAACCCTGTGATATAAATGCGGCGGTTACATGGGATGAAGGTTGCTTGCTCTTACCCGGGGAGGTCTTGCACATACCTTGTACGGCGACTGACGAACCGTCCTGCCGGGCAAGAACCTATGCGGTGGTAACGCATAGTTGAGGTACAAGAAGTCAGCAGAGGCCATAGTAGTGAGGGACGGTGACCGTGAAACAATCGGGTGAACGTGAAGCGAAGGGCCGAACAATGGTAGTTCCCGAAGTGGATGGGAAGGTAGGATACGGCGAAGAAGGCAGAAAACGGTGAGAACTGACTATCCACAGGCAAAGCAGGGTGGAACCCGAGGGAGCCTGGGGGAGTGCCGAGCGGTAAGCTACTGGAAAGCACAGAAGGGACAGTGCAGACAAAGAGATTATCTGTAACTGTCTGAACTATCTGGAATAGGCAGGGAGTAAGAGGTACTGCACGCAATTCATTGAACCGCCGTGTACGAACGGTGGTGTGGTAGGAGGCTACCCAAATAATGGGTAGCCTCCTACCCGATTACAAACTGCCAAAGCAGCCCATTTATCATATATTTTTTGCATATTTATGCAAAAAATATACAAGTGCAACAGCCTGCTGGAATTCCCCGCCGGCGGCAATATGCCGAGCGTATGAAAATAGCGTAGACAGGCTCTACAAGGCTTTTCCGGGAGCCGTCCCGGCCCCGGAGGAACGTTGCGGGTCAAGTTTAGTGCTTGCGGCGGGGTTCTTCATTCGAGAATTGCTGGCCGTAATTTGCTACGCTTCGATAGTCATGCCCTCACGGGCCATGATAATTTCCAGCGGTTCGGATGCGAAGCGGCTGCGGAATTCGGTTTCCAGCACCGCCAGATCGTGGTCGCTGCGCCGGGGCTCGTGGTGGAAGCAGATAAGTTTTTTTACCCCGGCCTTGAGACTGTTGTTAATGGCGGTTTCGTAGGAACTGTGCCCCCAGCCCTTGTGGCTTTCGTATTCTTTTTCGGTATAGGAAGTGTCGTACACCAGAATATCCGCGGCCTTGATAAATTCCTGCATCAGCCGGTTTTCCGTATCTGCCGCCTGCTCCCCTTCCCGGGCGGCTTCTTCGTTGTAGGCGGGGTCGTTTTTGTCCGTGATAAAGAGGTTGTAATAGGGTTCGGTATCAAAGGCAGTAACGATGGATTTGCCTTCATATTCAAAACGGTAGCCCAGGCACAGATTAGGATGGTTCAGGTATTTGGTTGTCAGGTGAAGGCCGCCGCCCAGATCGTAGGAATCTTGTATGAGTTCCTCATATTCGATATGGGCGGAAAGTTCATCCAGACGGATGGGCCAGTACCGGTAGGAAAGCTGCGCTCCGATGACCTGTTCCAGCGTATTCCCGTCGTAAGAAATGGACCCCCATATTTTTAACCTGGTGCCGGGGATAAAGACGGGGGTGAACATGGGAAAGCCCATGATATGATCCCAGTGGGTATGGGTAACAAAAATGTCCGCGCTGATCGGATGTTTTTTGATTTCGTTGGCGGCAAGCCAGTCGCCCAGCGGTTTAATCCCGGTTCCCAGGTCTACAATGAGAAGCCGTTCCCCGGCGCGGATTTCCAAACAGGCTGTGTTGCCCCCGTAGAGAACTGTCGTCGGTCCCGGTGTGGGGATTGAACCCCGGACGCCCCAAAAACGGGTATAAAACATACCCCGCTCCCTCTGCAAACCGTGTATATCCCGCCTGCCCGCACTGTTTTAAGCAAACAATACGCATACAGGAACTGTCCGGAAACTCCGGCGATGTTCCGGCCGGCCGGAACTAAATTTTCAAAAAAATCTGGGCCCGCTCAATTGCCCCGGTTACTGCCGCGGACAGGGTTTGGGTAATGCCGGGGTCCACATTGAGGACTTCCCATGTATCCGGGTCCAGCCCCGGATACGGATCCCCCGCAAAACCTATTTCGCCCTGCTGAATAAAGTAATTCGCCAGAGCCACATTGTAAAGGAGGTCCCGGCCCGGCCCGGTGTAGGCGCCGCAGTTATGGTGATAGACTATCACGTCCCCCACCGATCCTTCCAGTTTCCATGCGTTGACGATCCAGCCTCCGCAGACGCAGTGATTTATTCCAAGAAGCGTATCTTCCACATCGACAAGGGGCTGCTGCTCCCGGCAGGCAGTTTCTATGGCGACAGTATAGGCATCGGCGGCAATCGCGTTAAGGGGTATCTTGCCGATGTCGTGGAGAAGCCCGGCGGTAAAGTACTCTTCCTGCCGTTTTGAGTCTATCCCCCGTTTTTTTGCCAGAATCTTGGAAGCAACCCCCACGCCCAGGGAATGCCGCCAGAAGGCTTCCATGTTGATGGCCCTGCCCGCGCTTTTCCCCCGCAGATTTGCGATAATTGCGCTGGAAAGGGCCAGGTTTTTTACCGTGTTGAATCCCAGCATGATGATGGCCCGGACCAGCGTTACATCCTGGGCCGGGCTGTAGTAGGCGGAATTGACGAGCTTAAGGACTCTGCCCGTGAGAACCGGGTCCAGGGAGATTACATAGTTGAGGTCCGCGGGGCTGGACTGGGGGTTGTTACATACTTCTATTACTTTAAGGACCGAAGTTGGCAGACTCGGCATGTTATGAATATAGCTTTCGGCTTTTATTTTCAGGCTTTCATTCATACCATCCGACAGTATATCCTATAAGCGGCCGCGCCGCCACCTCCTGGGAAAGTTCCCCTATCCGAAGCCCCGCCGCCGGTCCGGATAACCCGGCGCCGGATCGTTGGTAGGCGGCCACGGCAAAGTAGTACAGGGTTCCGTTATCCAGCCCTTCGATACGCAGGGTTCCGCGTTTCCCCGTGTCGATGGGGGAAGGCCCCCGCAGCGCGCCGGCGCCGAAGTACTCTCCCGGGGCAGTGCCGTAGTACACCAGGTAGCCGTCCGCCTCGCCGGACTGCCGCCAGTTTAATTCCACCGCTCCGTCCCGGGCGGCGGCATAGAATCTGGCCGGCGGCCGGGGCGGTTCGCCGGGGCTGTAGACGATCCGGAGTTCCTCCAGATAGGGGCTGGCTTCCCCGCCGGCGCCGGGGTAAAACACCGCCGCCACCTGGACATAACGTCCCTGGAATTCCGGGGGCAGTTCCGTGCCGGGCCTTACCACCTGCCAGTCGTCATCGGTAAAGCGATAGGGATTATCCCCCTGGCGCATGAAGAACTGCACGGTCGAATCGTCGGCGAAGTGAAGATTCCCGCTGCCCGCGTACTCGTTGCGGACCTGGTTTCCCTGTGTGGTGATTCTGCCCCCCAGGGTTTCCAGCCGGAGGACCTGGCCAGCATCTTCCCCCAGGTCAAAGGTCCTTGTCTCCACCCTGCCCCCGGCGGGGGAGTACTTTTGCAATTCCCCTTCGGCGCTGAATTCCCTGCCTTCCCGGCCCGCATAGCGGCGGTGAATGCGGAATTCATCCATCAGCCCCGTGTACGTCTTCCCCAAAACCAGTTCCCCGCCGCCGCCGATGACGGGGGTATAAACATCCCCCCCCTCCGTCCCCCCTGTGGTGGTATACGTCAGGGCTTCGACGCGGCCGTTGACCAGGTATTCCAGCAGGCCGGTGTCCGCATCGAAACGGATCAGGTGGTGGCTCCACAATTTGGGAATCACCGGCTTTTCGCCGTTCAGCGTAACGCCCAGGGTTTCCTGCCCTCCGGGGGCGGTAAACAGATCGTGAAAGGTCCACTGCAGACAGTTTTTAACTACCGAACAGCGGATGTATTGGGAAAAATAAGCCCCCGGAGCCCGCAGCCGGGAGGCGGTCCAGAACAGGATCTGCTCCCCGTTTTCCAGGTTCAGCGGGTAAAGCCAGAATTCCAAGCTGAAGTCCCGAATCTGCGAACCCGGGGCCAGCAGGGCTTCCGGGCTGCTGGCCGTAATAAGCAGCGGCCCCGCCGGACCGGGTTCCCCCGGCCGTGCCGTTTGGCTGGAAAAGAAGGCCGCCCCCGCTCCCATCCGGGCCCATCCGGGCCCCGCCGCGGAAACGCCGCCGTTTCCCGGATTAGCGGCGACCGTATAGAGCCCCCCGCCCGAATATTGTTCCGGCGAGGCTTCGTCAAAAGAAAGGGACAGATCGACCGCGGCCGGCGGCGGCGCGCTGTCCAGGGCCAGGACCGGCCAGGGCCGGACGGCGTTCAATTCGGTAATCCCGGAACGGTACTCCGCCGGTTTCCAGCTATTTTCGCCCCCGATAGAGATGAACCGTTCTTCCGCCGGAAAGACATGGCTACCGGAACCAACGAAAAGGAAGTATGATAGCAGAACAGGTATGGATGGTTTCATCTGTTTTATTCTTATCGGCATAAATAGATATGGACCCTGAAAGGTTTCCCCCCGGCGCATCCGAAAAAAACGCCGCCGTGTCCGACTTTGAACGCCTCAAGGCAGCGGCCCATGACGCCCCCAAAGAACCGGGGGTCTACATCATGCGGGATGAGGAGGGGGCCGTTATTTATGTGGGGAAGGCCCGGGTCTTACGCAGCCGGCTGGGGTCCTATTTTTCCGGGGCAAAGGATATCAAGACCAGTACCCTGATCCGTCATGCCCGGTCTATCGAAACCATCATTGTGGCCAGCGAATACGAAGCCCTGCTTCTGGAAAATACCCTCATCAAACAGCACTTTCCCAAGTACAACATCAACCTGAAGGACGGCAAAACCTACCCGGTGGTGCGGATTACCCGGGAAAAATTCCCCCGAATCTTCAGGACCCGTCATATTGTGGAGGACGGGAGCCGCTACTACGGCCCCTTCCCCCAGATAGAAAGCGTGGACACCGTGCTGGAACTGGTAGAAAAACTGTTTCCGCTGAGGAAATGCCGGACCTGGAAAAAGCGGGACAGCCCCTGTATGTACTTCCATATCGGCCGCTGTAAGGCCCCCTGCTGCGGCAGGATTGGGGCGGAAGAATACGGCGTCCATGTGGCCCGGGTGGAACAGCTTTTGGCCGGCAGTGCCGGCGGCGGCGCAGATGGGGCCTGCCGGGATTTGGTTGAGGACCTGAACAAGGACATGCGCAAGGCCGCGGCGGCCCTGAAATTTGAGGAAGCCGCGGGGATGCGGAACGCTATCCGGGCTATCGAAGACCTTTCCGCGGGGAACGCGGTGGTGGATTTTGATCCCGAAGGCCGGGATTACATTGCCTGGGCCGGCGAGGGGGTCCTGAGTACCTTTACGGTTTTTTCCATGCGCGGGGGCAGGATGACCGGCCGGGAACTCTACCGTACCCGTTCCGCCGCGGAGGGGGGGGAATCCCTGGAGACCTTTATCGCCTCCTACTACGATCCGGGCCGGCCCCCGCCGCCGGCCATCTACATCCAGCCCGGCCTGCCGGAAGAGGACATGCCCGCCGCCTCCGCCGGGGACCCTGAACAGGGCGCTGCGGAAATCTCCCCCGCCCTTAACCGGTGGTTCCGGGAACAGTTTCACAGCGAAGTTACGGTTGAAGTTCCCACGGAAAGGCGGCATACCGCGGTTCTGGCCCTGGCCCGGCAGAACGCCCAGGAGGATCTGCGGAAGCGGCTTAAAGAACGGGGGGCGGGCCCCGCCCTGGACGAACTGGTCCAGGCCCTGTCCCTGGGCCGCCGGCCCGAGCGGATCGAAGGCTTCGACATTGCCCAACTGGACGGCAAACACCCGGTGGCCTCCCTTATCTCCTTCAAAAACGGGCTGCCGGACAAGAAAAACTACCGGTACTTCAAACTGCGCAGCGTGATAGGCATTGTCGATGACTTTGCCGCCATGCGGGAGGCGGTCCATCGCCGCTATTCCCGTCTCCTCCGGGAAGGCGGGGAACTGCCGGACCTGGTGCTTATTGACGGCGGCATCGGCCAGGTGAACGCCGCCAAGGGGGTGCTGGACGAACTGGGGATGGACAGCGACATTGTGGGCCTTGCCAAGCGGGATGAGGAACTCTGGCTTCCCCGTGCCAAAGAACCGGTCCGGCTTTCCAAAGATTCCGAGGCCCTCAAGGTGCTGCAGTTTGTCCGGAACGAGACCCACCGTTTTGCCACGGGGCTGAATCAGAAGCTCCGCTCGGGGGACCTTTTCTTCCCGGTCCTGGAATCGGTAGAAGGCATAGGGAAACGGAGGGCGGCGCAGATCATGAAAGTCTACCAGACCATCGCCAACATCGCCGCCGCGGAAGTCCGGGACATTGCCGGGCGCTGCCGCATCGCCGAAGCCTCCGCCAGGGCGGTCCGGGCTGCGGCACGCCTGGCGCTGGAAGATTCCGCCGCTGCAAAGGCCCGCCTGGCCGCCGGCCGCACTCCCCGCCGGTCCCCCCGCACCGCCGACATGGCCGCCGAAGCCCTGGAAGAAGACTACACCGTACC
>JAIRXT010000207.1 GCA_031268125.1 Treponema sp.
ATCCCCTGCCTCGACGTGGACGACGGCCGGGTAGTTAAGGGAATCAAATTCAAGGGTATTCAGGATGCCGGGGACCCGGTAGAACTGGCCCGGCGTTACAACGACGAAGGGGCGGACGAACTTACCTTTTTGGATATAGGAGCCTCCTACAAGAGCCGATCCACGCTGCTGGACGTGGTACGGCAGGTGGCCGCCGAGGTTTTTATCCCCCTCTGCGTGGGGGGCGGCATCCGCAGTGTGGAGGACATGCGGGAGGCCATGAACGCCGGGGCCGACAAGGTTTCTGTTTGTACCAGCGCGCTGGCCCGGCCGGAACTTCTTTCGGAAATGGCCCGGCTCTACGGCCGCCAATGCGTGGTCCTCTCCATCGACGCCGCCCGCGTTCCCGGCTCCCGCTGGCACGCCTATTCCCACGGGGGCCGTACCGATACGGGGCTGGACGCGGTAGCCTGGGCGGTACGGGCGGTAGAACTGGGAGCCGGGGAGATTCTCCTTAATTCCATTGATGCCGACGGTACCGGCGCCGGTTACGATCTGGAACTAACCGCCGCGATATTGGCGGCCGTGCCGGTGCCGGTGATCGCCTCCGGCGGCGCGGGGACCCTGGACCAGATCGCCGGGGTGCTCAAGGCCCCCGGGGCCGATGCCGCGCTGATAGCCTCTCTTCTGCACTTTGAAAAAACAACAATCGGGGAAATAAAGCGCCGCGCCGAATCGCAGGGGATCTGTGTAAGGTGGAACTGACCCGCAACACGGCTAAACTTGACCCACAACGTTCCACCGGGACCGGATACACGACACGGGTCAAATTTAGCTTTATTGTGAGGAAGAGATATGTACAAGGTGTTACATTTGTTCCACAGCGCATTTGACCGCCCGGTTCTTCGCCGTATAGGGCAAAGAACCGGGCTAAATTGTGGGTCAAGTTTAGACCCAGGGCCGGGGGAACGCTGCGGGTTAAGTTTGGCACGTTTAGGCGGGGTATCAATTACTCACGTAGCCGCGGGCAAAGGTAATGACGCAGACCGTCTCATAGTTCGGGTGCGAGTCGAATGAAACCCCCGCCTGGCTGAAATCCTTGTTCAGGATGTTGGCCCGGTGCCCCTTGGAGGGGGTTCCGTCATCGATCAGCAATTGAACCACAACTTCCCTGGCCCTTTCCGCCCCGTAGTACAGGTTTTCAGCGGCTTCGATGTAGCCCCCCCCGTAGCGGCGGATTCTGGTAAAAGGCGTACTGCCGTCGCTTCCGTCATGCCCCGTCTGCCCGGTCCTTTCCTGCTCGTAGGCCAGGTCCCTGGCCCCCAGGGACAGGCCCAGTTCCGGCATCAGGAGCGGTACGGGTTCCATGTTCGACAGGGCGGCGATGCAGTCTTCCAGCGCCTTCGCTCCTTCGTAGGTCTGTATTCTTGTCCGGTTCGGCCTTTGGTACAATTTTCCGTTGTAGTACCGCAATTCCGGCTGAATATACATTTCGGCGTATTTTTTTGGATTAGTTCTGGCCTTGTTCATCTCCAGGATGACGCTTTTTTCGATACGGGAAAGGTAATAGGCGTCCTTTGCCGTGTCCAGGACCGTGGTGTCCCAATCCGGGTCTGTGGAATTGCTCCTTCTGTTTTGATTCATAATCGGGGTGGCGCCCCTGCCCGGAATGAGCACGGTGGCGGTGTTTTCCTTCTGCCCGATATCCGGCGTTTCGGTTATGGAAACCTCGTTAATTCCCGGTTTAGCGCCGTCCGCCGGAATTTCTTCCAGCGATTCGCATGAAAAAATCATGGAACAGTAGAACATCATTATTAGGTAGAACAGTTTGTTCATACGGTTTCCTCCCCTGGGGATACCTGGTATTTACCTGGGTGGTAAACCCCCGCCACTCTGTACTTTATTCTATTCCTCGTCCGGCCCCAGGTCAAGATTTTAAAACAGGCTGTCGAACAAGCCCAATGCTGCGGGCCAGGTTTAGCGCGGATGGCGGGGTATGGAACTGCACAATACTATTAATTTCCGTTCCGGCATCAGATTCTTCAAAAAAAAATCTGATGCCCCGCCGCCGCTAATGGATTATATTTTACTTCACCGCGGATTTTGGAGATATCAGAAAATAACCGGAAGCATCAAAAAAGAATGAGAGAACCGGAGAGGGATAGGTATAAATGTTATGAAGGACATTCTTGGAACGCTTGGGATGCATTGATAACCGGTGTTAAAAAGTAAGGAGCCAGTCATGGAGTACAATGTAATTCAGTTGGATAATTATTATTCAGTCGGCATTGAATCTATTGATGAGCAGCACAAACAGCTCATCAGTATGTGTAATAATTTGTATTTGAACAGCTGCAAAAGAGATGAAATATCAAAGAATTTTTTCAACCAGAGCATTTCTTCTCTTGCCGATTTTTTGAAGTACCATCTGTTTGTGGAAGAACAGCTCCTTTCCCGTGTTGCATTTCCGGAGTTTCATTCCCACAAGGAAGAACACAGTAAAGCTGTTGAATTTATTAACCGGTATCTGGCATATCTGGGTACCGATGAGGAATCGCAGCTTAAAAAAGAAATTCCGGTGATTCGGGAATACATACTTAAACATATTACCGTCAGCGACCGGAAGTACGCCAATTATATCCATACCATGAACCGCTACACCCCCTGGCACATGAAGGACAGCTATCTGCCTACGGAAATTTTTCTGGGTTAGGATGCTTGCACAAGGGCCCCCGCATTAATTATCATGGAACCTTCATAAGGGGGATCTATGATCATTGTGCTCTCCAAGTCCGTAAGTTCCCATGACAAAGAGATGATCCGCATTTATCTGCGGGACAGGGGTTTTAGCGTAAGGGATCAGACATTTGGAGAGGATGCGGTTATCGGCGCATCCGGCAAGGGAGCGGTGGATATCCGCGAACTGGGGCTCCTTCCCGGCGTGGAGCGGGTTGCCGCCACCAGCAAGCCCTACGAACTTGTCTCCCGTGAGACCAAGGCGGAGGATACCATCGTTACGGTGTCCGCGGGCCCGTCCTTTCCGGGGGTAAAAATCGGCGGCTCCCGGATCACCGTAATTGCCGGTCCCTGCGCGGTGGAAAGCCGGGAGCAGATCATGGAGACCGCCGCCCTGGTCCGGGAAAGCGGCGCGGTAATGCTCCGGGGCGGGGCCTATAAACCCCGGACCAGTCCCTACGCGTTTCAGGGTCTGGGCATGCAGGGCCTTGAGTTTATGAAAGAGGCGGGGGAAGCCCAGGGTATGCCCATCGTTACCGAGGTGGTTTCCCCGGAACTGGCGGTTCAGATGAAGGACCTGACCGATATGTTCCAGATCGGCGCCCGCAACATGCAGAACTTCGAACTCCTTAAAAAAGTGGGGAGCCTGGGGAAGCCGGTTCTCCTTAAACGGGGCCCCTCCGCCACCATCGAAGAATGGCTCCTTTCCGCGGAGTACCTTCTTGCCGCGGGTACCGCCGACGTGGTTCTCTGCGAGCGGGGCATCCGTACCTTCGAGACCTATACCCGCAACACCCTGGACATTTCGGCCATCCCCGTGGTTAAAAGCCTTTCCCATTTGCCGGTCATCGTGGATCCCAGCCATGCGGTGGGCATCCGGGCCAAAGTCAGTTCCGCGGCCCTGGCTGCCATTGCCGCAGGAGCCGGCGGCCTTACGGTGGAGGTCCACCCCCGGCCGGACCAGGCCCTCTCCGACGGCCCCCAGTCCCTGTACCCGGAGCAGTTTGAGCGGCTTATGCGGGACATTGAAGCCCTGGCCCCGGTGGTGGGGAAGGAGCTTCTCAGGACCCCCCGCCCGGGGGCGGCCAGGACTTTTCACGCCGGCGCCGTCAGTTCTTCCGGCGTCTCCGGTTCCCCCCGGGAACCGCTGCCGGCGGCCTTCTGCGGGGAAAACGGCGCCTTTGCGGAACAGGCCCTAACCCGGGTCTTTGGGGAAGACATGCCCCGGCTCCAGGTACAGAGCTTCCCGGGGATCTTTGACGCCGTACTGGAAGGTTCCGCCCTGGCCGGGGTGATCCCTGTGGAAAACAGCCAGACCGGCTCCATCCACGAAAACTACGATTTGTTCCTGCGTTACAGCGATATTGCCATCGTGGGGGAACTGAAGCTGCGGATCGTCCACTGCCTTATCGGGGATGAGCGGGCATCCCTCGACAGCATTACGATTGTCCGCAGCCACCCCCAGGGCTTTGCCCAGTGCAAGGAATTTTTGGAAAAACATCCCCAGTGGGTCCTGGAACCGGCCACCACCACCGCCGGCGCGGTGGCCTCCATTGCCCGGGAGGGGGCGCTTAAAGTCGCCGCCATTGCCGGGGAAGCCGCCGCCCTGGCCCACGGCCTCAAGGTCATCAAAGCCGGGATCGAGACCAACCCCCTCAACTACACCCGCTTTGTGATCATCTCCCGCCGGATCGGGGACAAGGCCCCCGTTCCCCCCAGCCTCGGTTCCGGGGCCCCCAACAAGGCAAGCCTGGTGTTCTCCGTCCCCGACGAACCGGGGGCCCTGTTCGGCTGCCTTAAAATACTCAGCGACCGGGGAATCAACCTTTCCAAGCTGGAATCCCGGCCCATTCAGGGCAAACCCTGGGAGTACCTGTTTTACGTTGACGTAAGCATCCCCGATACCGCCGGGGATTTTGAAGCCGTCATTACGGAGCTTAAAACAAAAACCAGGGACTTCCACCATCTGGGCGCCTACCGTGCCTCGTTGTAGCGGGATCGCCTCAATGGTAAACACGACACAGCTAATTTATAACGGGAAAATCTACTGCGGGCGCGGCCGTTTCTGCCAGGCCCTTCTTATCGAAAGGGGGAAGATACGGGCCCTGGGGGACTCCGCCGGCCTCCTTGCCGCCGCTCCGGCGGGGGCGGAAAAGCTGGACGCCGCCGGGGCCCTGGTACTGCCGGGCTTCCACGACAGCCACCTGCACCTCCACTGGCTGGGGCGGCGCTTCAACATGGTGGAAGGGGCCGGAGCCGATTCCCTGGAGGAGCTTATCCGCCGGGGCAGGGAGCTTATCGCCCGGAACAAAATACCCCCCGGATCCTTTGTCCAGGGGGCGGGGGTAAACCCGGACCTTTTTACTGCCGAAAAACGGGACCCCTGCCGGGAGGACCTGGATAAGATTTCTACCGAACACCCGGTGATCATCGCCCGCCACTGCGGGCATACCATCTACTGCAATTCCCTGGCCCTGCGTATGGCGGGCCTGGGGGAGCATGCCCCGGAGGTGGAGGGGGGAACGGTTGAAAAGGACGCCGCCGGGCGGCCCACCGGGGTGCTGCGGGAAAACGCCAACGATCTAATCCGCGGCCTGGTCCCGGAACCGGCCAAGCCGGAAATGAAGGAGAACCTAAAACGGGCTATGGCCAGGGCCCTTTCCCTCGGCATCACCGCGCTGGGGACCAACGACAGCCAGGGCCCGGATTACGATGACGTAACGGAGGTCTACCGGAGCATCTGCGCCGACAGTGAAGCCGGCGGGGCCGGATGCCTGCGGGTAAGCCTGCAGTGCGGCATCTCCGCTGATGAAGTTTACCTGGACAGCCTTAGGGAGCGGGGGGCCCTGCCCGGTAAAGTCCTGTGGGAAAGCCCGGAACAGGGGCCTCTGCTCCGCATGGGAGCGGTTAAACTCTTTATGGACGGTACCCTGGGGGGCCAAACCGCCTGGATGACCGAACCCTACCGGGACAAGCCGGAAACCAGGGGCTTTCCCGTGCTTGAAGAAGAAAAACTTCGCGCCCTTGTCCGCCGGGCCGCCTCCTACGGTATGCAGGTAATTGTCCATTCCATCGGGGACGCCGCGATGGAGGCCGTCATCTCCGCCATGGAAGCCGTAACCGCCCCCGGCAGCAACCCCCTGCGCCACGGCATTGTCCACTGCCAGGTTACCAGAACCGCCCAGTTGGAACGCATGGCCCGGAACCGGCTGCTTGCCCTGGTCCAGCCCGTTTTTCTGGCGGACGACATGTACATCCTGGAAAGCCGAGTCGGCCCCGGCCTGGCCTCCAGTTCCTACGCCTGGGGCACAATCGGACGCCTGGGAATCCCCGTCTCCTACGGCACCGATGCCCCCGTCAGCGACCTTAACCCCCTTCTGGGCATCAGTTGGGCCGTTACCCGCCAGGACCCCCGGCGGGGCTTTTCCCCCACCGGCGGCTTCTACCCCCGGGAGCGCGTCGGCCTGGTATCCGCACTGGACGCTTACACCGCAGCCCCCGCCTACGCCGCCTTTGCCGAGCCGGAGTTGGGCCGCATCGAAAGCGGCTGCTGGGCGGACCTCTGCTTCCTGGACCGGGACATTTTTACCCTCCCCCCCACGGAGATCCACCGGGCCCGGGTTACCCGCACCATGATCGCCGGTAAAACCCTGTGGGAAGC
>JAIRXT010000051.1 GCA_031268125.1 Treponema sp.
GCCCTGGGAGCCCAGCAGAACAGTACGGTGCCCCGGCAATTCCGGGGCATCAGTCTGGGAATGGAGCTGGAAGAACTCAAGGCCGCCCTGGCCGGGGACGGCATTTTTAGCTTCCGGGGGGACCGGGATGTGTCCTTCCTTCCCCGGCCCCAGGAAAGTCTGGTGGAAACCACGGGCCTGTCTTTTGTCAAACGGGCCTTTTTTCAGTTGAGCGGCGGCGCGCTGTTTATCATGGCCTTTACGATGAACACCGATCTGGTCGATCACTATTCGATCTTTACCGCCCTGACGGAAAAGTACGGCCAACCCACCAGCCTGAGCCCCCGGCAGTCGGTCTGGGAAAACGGAACCACCCGGCTGGCTCTGGAACGGCCCCTGACGGTCAAATACATTGATTTAGAGGTGTTTAATGAGATCATCGGCGAATCTACGGCGCAGGAGACCCAGGAGATGTACCGGCGCCAGGAATTTATCAATGATTTCTAGCAGGCCCCCCGCCGTTTTTCTGGCGCTGATCTTCTGTATTTTGCCCTGCAGCCTCCTCTTGAGCGGGGCCTGTGAAACAAAAACCCTGGAAACCAGGGAACTTACCGTTGAGCGGGCCGCCGGGACGCTGGTAAATCTGCGGGCGGAAATTGCCCGGACCACGGAAGAAAGACAGCAGGGGCTTATGTTCCGCAAGAGCCTGGCCGACGGGCAGGGCATGTTGTTTGTCTTTGACCGGGACCAGATTCTGTCGTTTTATATGAGAAATACCCTTATCCCCCTGTCCATCGCCTATATCAGGTCCGACGGGGGCATAGCGGAAATTCTGGATATGCGCCCCCGGGATGAAACCTCAATCCGTTCATCCCGGAGCGTCCGCTACGCGCTGGAAGTACCCCAGGGCTGGTTTGACCGGGCGGGGATAAAGGCGGGGGATCGCCTGTTATTGTCCGGTTTTTGATAGCAGAGACAGTTCCAAAATGTCAGATTTTGGAACCGGCTCAGTACACTATCGGGAGGCTTGATTGTTCAAAGGTTTAACCCAGCGGGTTCAGAGGATTCTTTCTGTAGCAGCCCCCAAAGAAGCCCGCCGTTTTAATTCGGATCAACTGCTTCCCGAACACGTCATCATCGCCCTGCTCAAAGAGGGGGCCGGTATCGCCTGCAAGGCCCTGATGTTCCTGCGGGTTGACCTGCTGGAATTCCGGCATACCCTGGAATCCGGCATACCCCGGGTAACGGGTATCCCGGTTCATGAGGCTTTGCCCCCTTCCAAACGAACCCAAAAACTTTTGGACGCCGCCTCCGAAGAAGCCCGCCGTTCAGGCAGCGAGTATGTGGGAACGGAGCATCTCTTGTTTGCCGGGGCGCAGGAACAGGGAACCCCGGTGCAGGACTACCTGTCCCGGCACGGGGTGGATACGGAAATGCTGCGGGTGGTAGTCCAGACCACGTTTAACCGGAATCCCCGGGATGAAGAAAGCTTTCCCGGCTGGTCCGGGGGCCGCAGCCCCGTGCAGACGATCCCTCAGCCCTGGTCCCTTCACCGGGAGGGGGAGCAAAAGGTCCACAACTTCCGCATCACGGCGGTTTCTTACCCGGTACTTACCCCGGCCCTCAACGAATTTTCCCGGGACCTTACGGAGCTTGCCAGGGCCGGGAAGCTGGACCCCGTGGTGGGCCGCCGGCGGGAGATAAACCGGGCTGTTCGCATCCTGGCCCGCCGGACTAAAAACAATCCCGTCCTGGTGGGGGAACCGGGGGTCGGCAAAACCGCCATCGTGGAGGGTCTTGCCCTGCTGCTGGCGGGGGAAGATGTTCCCGCAGCCCTGACGGGGAAGCGAATCCTCTCCCTGGACATGGGTTCCGTGATTGCGGGAACCAAGTACCGGGGGGAATTTGAGGAACGGCTCAAGCGGATCACCCGGGAAATCACCCAGGCGGGGAACGTAATCCTCTTTATTGACGAAATTCACACGATTATCGGGGCCGGGGGGGCGGAAGGGACCGTTGACGCCTCCAATATGCTCAAGCCCGGCCTTTCCCGGGGGGACATTCAGTGCATCGGGGCCACCACCCCGGCGGAGTACCGCAGACACTTTGAAAAGGACGCCGCCCTGGAACGGCGCTTCCAGTCGATTCTGGTGGAAGAACCCGGCGCCGCCGATACCCTGGAGATTCTCCGGGGCATACAGAAAAAATACGAAGATCACCACCACGTTTCCTACACTGCCGGTGCGGTCGAGCAGGCCGTCAAACTTGCCCAGCGGTATATCAGCGGCCGTTTCATGCCCGATAAGGCCATCGATATCCTTGATGAAGCGGGGGCCATGCGCAAGCTGGAAAAGGGACAGGAACCCCCGGAGATCACCGGTATAGAGGCGGAGATTCTCCTGCTTACCGAAGAAAAGGCCGCCCTGGTGAGCGCCCAGGATTACGAGCATGCGGCGGAACTCCGGGACCGGGTACAGACCCTGCGGGCCAAACTCAGGACCCTGCGGACGGCCTGGGAACAGGCGTCCCTGGCGGAGCCGGCCCTGGTACGGGAGGCCGATATACGCCGGGTTGTGGCGGAACTGACGGGGATTCCCCTTCAGCATCTGGAGGAGCAGGAGTCCCGCCGGCTCCTGGGCATCGAAGATGAACTCCACAGGACGGTTATCGGCCAGGATGACGCGGTACGCCGGATCGCCAACGCGGTGCGCCGCTCCAGGGCGGGGATTTCCCATCCGGGGCGGCCAATGGGGACTTTCATATTCCTGGGGCCTACCGGGGTGGGTAAGACCCTGCTTGCCAAGCAGCTTGCCCGTTACCTGTTCGGCGGTGAAGAAGCCCTGCTCCGAATCGATATGTCGGACTACATGGAAAAACACAACGCATCCCGTATGGTGGGGGCCCCGCCGGGTTATGTGGGTTACGAAGAGGGGGGAGTTTTGACCGAGCGGATTCGGAGGAATCCCTACCGGGTGGTCCTCTTTGACGAAATTGAAAAGGCCCACCGGGATGTTTTTAACCTGCTCCTGCAGGTAATGGAGGAGGGGGAGTTAAAAGACAACCTGGGCCATACCGTAAGTTTCCGCAATACCATCATAATCATGACGAGTAACGCGGGGGTGCGGGAAATTTCCCGGGATTCCCGCCTGGGCTTTGGGGCGGGATCGGGGATCATGGACATGCGGGAAATCGAGACCCAGGCCCTGGCGGAACTGCGCCGCCTTTTTAATCCTGAATTCCTCAACCGGGTGGACGATGTGGTTGTTTTTCACCCGCTGGATCTCAAGCAGATTGGGAAGATCTTCGATCTGCAGTTGGAGGAACTGAAAGGCCGGCTTGCCGAACAGGGCTGCGGCCTCAAAGTTCTGCCGGGGGCCCGGAAATTACTTATCGAAAAAGGCTGGGACCCCAAATTCGGCGGACGGCCCATGCGCAGGACCATTCAAAAGGAACTGGAAGATCCCCTGTCTATGCTTGTCCTGGACCGGGGCGCCGGTACGGTCTTCCACGCGGCAACCCGGAACGGGCGGATCGTGATCCGCCGCGCCGGAGCCGCATGTCCGGCCGGACGGCCCGGAGAACCGCGGATCCCGGTTCTTGAAGGCTAAAGCCCCGCGCCGGTCCGGACGCCCGCTAGATCATGGTTCCCGGGTACAACACGGCGTTTTTGGGGATGACTACGATACCGTCTACAATGTGGTAATGGCCGTAATTGCCGTCCGTGCGGTTGATATTGTCTACTCCGATACGGCAGCCATCGCCGATGCAGGCGTTCTTGTCGATAATCGCCCCCTTGACGATCACCCCCTTGCCGATGCCCACGTTGGGAAGGCGGGCCTCCGCATTCTGCTGCCGCTGCTGTTCCGTCTCGTAGTAGTCGGCGCCCATGCAGACTACTCCGTTCAAACTGGAGCCGGATTCGATGATCGTCCGTACCCCGACAATCGAATTGGTGATACTCGCGTTGGTGATGATGCAGCCTTCCGCGGCGATAGACTGGCTCATATTGCTAAAATTCATCTTGGAAGGGGGCAGATTGCGGATATGGGTGTAAATGGGCTTGCTTTCGTCATAGAAGTCGAAACGGGGCCGCAGACTGGTCAACTCCAGGTTTGCCTCGTAGAAATTCCTGATAGTCCCAATATCCTCCCAATAGCCGTTGAAGACATACGCGTTTACTTTGACTTTGTGGATGGCCTGGGGGATAATCTCCTTGCCGAAGTCCGTAAGCTCATTGGCAAGGCAGTCTTCCATGTTCTTGGCGTTAAACACGTAGATCCCCATAGAGGCCAGGAAGGTATCCTCCCGCGAATTGGAGATGCCCTGTAGTTCCGCGGGGATCTTAAAATCCCCGATGTCCTTGACCGGGCCGGGCTTTTCCAGAAATTCGGTTACCCGGTTGTTTTTGTCCACTTTAAGGATGCCCAACTGACTGGCATTCTCCCGGTTCACGCCGGTACAGGCCACCGTAATTGCCGCGCCGGACTCCTTGTGCTTTTTCAGCAGCTCCTGCAGGTCCATCCGGTAGAGCTGATCCCCGGAGAGGATCAGGTAGTAGGAGGGACTTTGGGTCCTGAAGTGGGGAAAGTTCTTCCGCACCGCATCGGCAGTCCCTTCGTACCAGCCGGAATGTTCAAAGGTCTGTTCGGCGGCCAGAATTTCGGCAAAACCGCTGGTGAACGTATCAAAAACATACGTCTGGGCAAGGTGGAGATGAAGGGATGCCGAGTTAAACTGGGTAAGGATATAAATATGCCGCAGCCCAGCGTTGATGCAGTTCGATATAGGTATATCAACTAAACGGTATTTCCCCCCAAACGGAACCGCCGGCTTGGCCCGTGCCTGGGTAAGGGGGAAAAGCCGGGTCCCCTTACCTCCGCCCAATACAATAGACAATACTTCTGTCATGCCCAATCTCCTGTTATGAAGCTGGCTCAAGTATAAATCCTAATGCTACCCCTGTCGATATTTTTATCATATTTTTAGCGTTGTATGTTGTAAAATAAGCAAATATTTTTCAAAAATGCAGTTTTTTACCGGCCTTTTGCCGGTGCTATCCCCCGTACTTTACCCGCCCGGCCCGGAAGACTAGAATAATCCCCCATGAAAGAAGCCGAAGCCCTGGATGCTATCCTGGAAAGTCCTGAATTTGCCCCGAATATCGTGCTGGAACGGGTTCTGGAGGCCGCGGAGGGGGATTTCGTACCCTTCCCGGCGGATCTGGACGGGCGGATTGCTGCGGCCCTGCGCAAAAGGGGCATTGAGCGGCTGTATACTCACCAGGGGGAAGTCTGGGAGAAGCTCCGGCAGGGCAAGAATGTCGTTGTGGTTACGCCTACCGCCTCCGGTAAGACCCTGTGTTACAATCTGCCCTGCCTCCAGGCCATGCTTAAGGACGAACAGGCCCGCTGCCTCTACCTTTTCCCTACCAAGGCCCTGTCCCAGGACCAGCAGTCGGAACTTAACGAGATGGTTTCCGGCGGCGAGGGGGGAATCCCCATCAAGGCGGCAACCTACGACGGGGACACCCCGGAGAGCCTGCGGGTGTCCGCCCGGGACACGGGGCGGATTATCATCAGCAACCCCGACATGCTCCACGCGGGGATCCTGCCCAACCATCCCCGGTGGATCAAATTTTTTTCCAACCTTGCCTATATCGTCATAGATGAGATCCACAGCTACCGGGGGGTTATGGGAAGCCATGTGGCGGATCTGATCCGCCGGCTCCGCCGGGTTACGGCCTTTTATGGGGCCCGGCCCCAATTCATCCTCTGTTCCGCCACCATCGCCAATCCCCGGGAACTGGCCCAGACCCTTACCGGGACCGAGGTGGAACTGGTGGACAACAACGGCGCCCCCCGGGGGGAAAAGCGGGTGATCCTCTACAACCCGCCCCTGGTGGATCCGGTGCAGGGCATCCGCCGCAGCGTGGTTACCGAAAGCCGCCGCTGGATGCTGGCCTTCCTCAAGGGGGGGATTAAGACCATCCTCTTCGCCCACTCCCGGGTAAAGACCGAGGTGGCCGCGGCCTACGTGAACGAGGACCTTAAAAACATCTTTACTGATAATTCGGGTATCCGGGTGGAGGCCTACCGGGGAGGGCTCCTCCCCAACGAGCGGCGGGAGATTGAAAGGGGGCTGCGGGACGGGAGCATCCGGGGGGTGGTTTCTACCAACGCCCTGGAACTGGGAATCGACATCGGCGGCCTGGACGCGGCGGTGGTGGCCGGTTTTCCCGGTTCCTTCAACTCATTCTGGCAGCAGGCCGGCAGGGCAGGGCGCCGGGGGGGACACTCGGTTTCGGTGTTTGTCGCCTCCGCCTCCCCGCTGGACCAGTTTATCATGAACGATCCGGAGTGGTTCTTCCGTAAAAGCGCCGAAGAGGGCCGTGTCGATCCCGCTAATCCCTACATCCTCAGCGATCATGTCAAATGCGCCTGCTTTGAACTCCCCTTCCGGGACGCGGAAATTGGGGCCGAGACCGGATCTGCCGCCCCTCCTGCCGCCCTTTCGCCTGCCCCGCCGCATCCCGATCCCTTTGGGCCTGCGGTACTTCCGGTGCTGGAATTTCTGGAGGAGGAGGGTATCCTGCGCCATGCCGCGGGCCGCTGGCATTGGGCGGACCGATCCTTCCCCGCGGAGGGGATCAGCCTCCGTTCTGCGGCCGCGGACAACGTGGTGATCATCGATGTAACCGCCGGGCGCAACCAGGTCATCGGCGAGATGGACCGGCCCAGCGCCAAGG
>JAIRXT010000081.1 GCA_031268125.1 Treponema sp.
GCCGGTTCCAAAATCGGTTATTTTGTAACCGGCTCTTGCAGTTTTTCGCCCTACGGGCTGCAAAACTGCGGTTTTCATAGGTTGCAATTCCAAAATTTGACATTTTGGAATTGCCTCAATCTACATATGTTTCTAAGAAACGTCAATAGGATTAAAAAGAGACATCAACAATTTTCATTTTCGATGGGAAAGACGTCTATAAAATTATTGGGGGTCCTGCCGGCCGGGAAAAAAGAGCGTCTCCCCATAGGGTCCCCTCTCTTTTTTCCTGCCGCCACCCCTTGTTACATGTTTCTGGCGTCTTTTCATCCTCTAAAAAAACTAAAAATTGCTTAAAGGGGGTTAATCAAGGTAAAAAATGTCTAAATTGCAGGGTATTTTCGTTCAATACCATAGTTACAGAAGCAATTTAGCCATTTTTTGGTTAGATAAAGGGGCTTTTTCGCTAAAAGTAAAATTGAACCGTTGTTTTCTTGTTCCTGACAGGGATTTTTGCTACCATGTAGGTTGAGGAAGGTCTCTTTGCCCGACTATGACTATGGGATTAATGAAAGGGTAATACATATCCGCAAGGCTTTGGGCCTTTTACAGCGAGAATTTGCCGATGGAATCAGGGTAAGCCGTTCCTGCCAGGGCGGAATAGAAGCAAAACACCGTAAAGTGAGTGATCGCCTGATTAAGATGATCTGTCTGACCTATAAAGTAAGCGAAACCTGGCTGCGGACCGGGCAGGGGACCATGTTCGATGCCGAAAAGGATCCCAGGCTGGAACGGATCATCCGGAATTTCAACAGGATGGACAGCCTGCTCCAGGATTATGTGATGAAATATCTGGACTGGCTGGTGGAGTACTACGAAAACCGGCCGGGGGAGGGGCCCGGCGCGGGTTTTACCGGTATATAAACCGGACCCGGTGTGCAACCCGGTTCGCTATTCATCCGGTTTAGCTTCATCGTCCTGTTCATCATCGCCGCCGGGACCGGCAAGCTTGCGGTGCAGGGTCTTGCGGCCGATGCCCAGGACATCGGCGGTTTTGCTCTTGTTCCCCCGCTGGGCGGAAAGGGTGTCCCGGATAATAATCTTTTCCGCGTCCTCCAGGGTTGAACCCAGGGGGATACGGATCCAGCCTTCGTCGCTGCCCTGCCGCAGGGTGGGGGGCAGGTCCTCAACGCCGATAAAGGGGCCGGGGGTCATGACCACCGCGCTTTCTATGCAGTTCCGCAGTTCCCGCACGTTGCCGGGCCAGTCGTAGGCGTACAGGGCGGCCCGGGCCTTTTCGCTGACCCCCTCGATGGTTTTGCCGTTTTCCCCGGCGAATTCTTTAAGGAACGCGGCGATAAGCAGGGGGATGTCGTCTTTCCGTTCCCGCAGGGGGGGGACGTGGATGTTCACTACGTTGAGCCGGAAGTAGAGGTCCTCCCGGAAGTTCCCCTTTTCGATTTCCGCCTTGAGGTCCTTGTTGGTGGCCGCCACGATCCGCACGTCGGCTTCGATAGTTTCCTCCCCCCCCAGGCGCTCGAATTTCTTTTCCTGCAAGACCCTCAGCAGCTTGATCTGGATGTTCTGGTCGATTTCGCCAATCTCGTCCAGGAACAGGGTTCCTTCGTGGGCCAGTTCGAAGCGGCCCCGGCGGCGGGACACGGCCCCGGTAAAACTGCCTTTCTCGTGGCCAAAGAGTTCGCTTTCCAGGATACTCTCCGCCAGGGCGGCGCAGTGGACCTTGATCAGGGGTTTCCCGCTGCGGGGGGAAAGGCCGTGGATGGCATCGGCCACCAGTTCCTTGCCCACCCCCGATTCCCCGGTGATAAGGACGGAAGCCTTGGCGGGGGCCGCCCGGCTGATGGTATCGAAGACCCGCCGCATGGGGGCGCTGGTGCCGATAATCGTTTCAAACTGCTTTTTCTGTTCCAGTTCCGCTTCAAGTTCCCGGTGTTTCAGGGCCAGTTCGCGGTTCTGCAGGGCCCGTTTGACCAACTGGGACAGGTGATCCAGGTTGACCGGCTTGGTAAGGAAATCCCAGGCCCCCCGGCGCATGGCTTCCACCGCGCTTTCCACCGTGCCGTGGCCGGTCAGGACGATCACGGGGATGCCGGGGCTTTCCGTGGTGATGTGCCGCAGCAGTTCCTCCCCGGAAAGGCCGGGCATCTTGAGATCGGTGATCACCAGGTCGATGTCCCCCTTGCCGAAACGTTTAAGGCCCTGATCCCCGTCAACGGCGGTAACTACCTCGTAGCCGTCCATTTCCAGGGACACGGCCAGCCCTTCCCGGATGTTTTTTTCGTCATCCACTACCAAAAGCCGGAATTTCACGGCGCATCACTCCCCGCGGCCGCGCCGCGTCCTTCTTCAAAACCGATAAGCCGGCGTTCCCGCTGGGGGAGGGGCAGGGAAATGGTAAAACAGGTTCCCTCCCCTTCGCGGGACTTCACCGAAATTTCCCCCTGGTGTTCCCGGATAATCTTGAATACCAGCGTAAGCCCCAGGCCCGATCCGGTTGCCTTGGTCGTAAAATAGGGCTCGAAAATTTTGGAGAGGTTTTCCTCCGGTATCCCCAGCCCGGTATCCTGAACGCTGATGTACACTTCGCTGTCCTTACTTTCGGTTTTGATCGTAAGTTTCCCCCCCGCGGGCATGGCGGCGGTGGCGTTTTTTACCAGGTTCAACAGGACCTGCTTTAAGTACCGTTCATCAAAGGTGAGGAGGGGCAAATTTTCTTCCAGTTCCAGATCGCAGGTAATACGGGCATCGGAAAGCTCAAAGGACATAAAATCCACCAATTCCCCTATCAGGCTGTTGAGATCCCCCTCCCGCAGATCAAGGTCCATAGGCCGCACGGCAAACAGAAAATCCACCACGATGTGGTTCAGGCGGTCAATCTCCTCGTTTACTACGGCGATGTACTTGTCCAACTGGTCCAGGCAGGAATCGGCCCCGTCCCGGGGGAGGGCCTGTTCCACCAGTTTACGATTGGCCTTTAGGGCCTTTTGCATCAACTGGATGTGAATGGAAATAGAACCCAGGGGATTCTTGATCTCGTGGGCCACCCCCGCCGCCAGGGTGGTCAGGCTTGCCAGATTCTCCGCCCGCCTGAGCCGGGCCTCCCGGCCCCGCTTCTCCGTGATATCCTCAATGTAGATAAGGGACCCGGTTACCCGGTGTTCTCGTACCAGGGGCAGCACGGAAACGGAAAGGAGCCGCTGGATGCCCTTGGATTCGACGTTGAATTCCCGCTCTTCCACCCGGTCCCCGCTTTTCAGGGTGGATTCCAAAAAAGCGGCGATCTTTTCGTCCCAGACTCTCAGCCATACGGAGTCGCCGCCCGGTTCCGCAAGCCCGATGGGGAGGAAACGCTCGGCGCATTTATTGGCCAGGACCAGGGCATGCCGGGTATCGCAGACCAGAATGCCCTGCCCCAGGGATTCCAGCACGGTCTTTAACCGGTCGATTTCCGCGGCGGAACTGATAAAAAGCTCTTCAAGCTGTTCCCGGGTAAGCTTGGACAGCTTTTTTACGGCCCGTTTGATGAAATTCCTCATGCGCCCGCCTCTACCAGATCCCTTTTAAGGCCGCTGACCAGGCGATCCAGGGTCAGGGCGGGGCTCTGGTTCAGGCTTCCCGCCGCGGCGGCCGCGTCGACGTGCTTTTTCCAGATTCCAAGACAAGCGATCCTGAGGGAACCCATAGCGAGGGGCCGCAGGCATTCCGAAACCAGGACCAGAACCAGGGCCAAAAAAGTAGACAACAGGGAACGGGCCTGAAAATTCTGCGCCCCCGCCAGTACTTTCTCGATAATCGCCTTGTTATCGGCCGCCGGACGGCCAAGACCTGCGGAATCGGCGATGGGGGCGCAGTGTTTGCCCAGGGACGCCAGTTCCTCCGGCAGGATGCCGATACCGCGGCGGCGGAAGCCTTCCAGCGTGGAAAGGGCTACGGAGGACACGAAAAAGGCCGCCAGGGGGTACAGGGTATCCCGGCTTACCGGCAAAAAGGAATCCAGATACCCTTCCAGTCCTGACGCGGGAAGGGCGGAAGACGGGGTCTCCGCAGGGGCTGCCGGCTTATCGCGGAAAACCCGGCGGATCAGTTCCCCCTCCGCCGGGGCGTCCCGCCGCATAAAGTGGTAGGGCCTGAGCCGGGAAAGCAGTGTCGGCAGGATTCCTTCCCGCCGGGAGGTACAGAGCACAATGGTAAGCCGTTCCGGGGGTTCTTCCAGAATTTTGAGGAGGGAATTCAGGGCCTCCTCCCTCATGCGGTCCGCACTTTCGATGACCAGCAGCTTCCGCAGGCCCGCGGGGGCCAGATGGCCCCAGTAACCGGCGCGCCGTATCTGGGATATGGGGATAAATTCGGCGATTCCTTCGGCTTCCAGTTTGAGGGCGCTTTTTATGATGGAGGCCCCCAGTTTTTCCCCGGGGCCCTCCTCCGGCATCCCTTCAAGCCCCTCAAGATCGTCTTCCAGGGCCTGGATCAGGGGGTTAAGCTTTGCCAGGTCCTTATCCCCCTCCCAGAGGGCCGGGGAAAAGCGGCCCAGGAGTTTCCTGACCGCACGGAGCAGCAGAATCCGCCCGTGGCGGGGCTCCCGCCGGAGTACCGCGGCGGAGGCGGCAATCTCGGCGGCGAAGGGCCTCCGGCCCATCATAAGCAGGTCCGGGTGTAAAAGCATCTTATGCCGGGCGCAGCCGGGGCAGGGGCAATTCCAGGCCCCCTTCCCTTCGCAGGAAAGAACCCGGCCCAGTTCCAGCGCGGTGGTCCCCTTGCCCGATGCGGCGGGGCCGTAGAAAAGCATGGAAGGCGCCAGTATCCCCGCCCCGATATCCCCCATGAGCCGCTCCGCGGCGCTTTGGGCTATAATATTTTCAAACATAGAGGTTTAGCTGCAAAATCCCTGCCGTTAACCGGGCGTTAAGGTCCGGCCCTAAAGAACCGGCCTTGCCGGTAAGGGGGAACAACAATCCCGCAAAAAAACTCCCCTCCAGGATGGGGGACGCGTCAAAAACAGGCTGCGTCCTAAGCCCCAGGAGCAGCAGGCTTACGATTACAATCCCTTCGATCAGGCCGAAGAGAAAACCCAAAAAGCGATCCGCACCGCCCAGGCTGATCCGCTGAATAATGTCTTTAAGCAGGTATCCTACCAGCTTTACGGTAAAAAAGACGGCCACAAAGATCAGGATAAAGGCGAGAATCTCCGGGATGTTCTGCACCAGGCCCGGCAGCAGGTTCCGGATAAAGCCGGGGATGTTTTCGGTAAAGGTTTTAAGCCCGTGGTCCCGCAGAAAAACCGCGCAGGACCGGTACAGGAACAGGGAACCCAGGGTCCCCAGCACCAGGGAGGCAAGGGTCATAAATTCCGAAATAAAGCCCCGCAGGGTACAGCGGATGACCAGAAGCATGATAAGGGCCGTGCAAATATAATCAATTACCTTGAAGGAGATCATGACCCGCCCCCGGCTAAAGCCGCCTGTTCCAGGACGCCGGCAATGGCGGCGGCCCCGTCGATCCGGGCAATACCCGCGGCGGCGGAAGCCATAGCCGCCAGCCTTTCCGGGTTTTCCGACAGTTCCCGGATTACCGCGGCCAGATCTTCCGCGGCGGCCCGTTCTTCCGCCCTGCCCCGCAGCACGACCGCGGCGCCGGCCTGTTCGAAGAATTCGGCGTTTTCCACCTGATCCCCCCGGGTACCGCTTCCCCTTAACGGAAGCAGGACCATCGGCTTCCCCAGGGCGGCGTTTTCCCATACCGTGCCGGCGCCGCTGCGGCAGAGTACCAGGTCCGCCGCCGCCAGAACCTGGGGCATCTCCTCCCCAAAGTAGGGGTAGGGCCGGTATTTTTCACCTGCGGCTTCGGCCGGGCCGTTTCCCGGCCCGGTCTGGTGGACCACGGTGTAGTACCTGGTCAGCTCCGGCAGGGCTTCCCGGACCAGCGCGTTAAGCTCCCTGGCGCCCTGACTCCCCCCCAGAACCAGCAGGATTCTCCCCTCCAGCCCCAGGAAGGCCCGGCCCTCCGCCGCCGCGGCGCCGCGAAAGCCGGGCCGCACGGGGTTCCCGCATACTTCTGCCAGGGGCCGGTAAACGGGGGGAAAGAAGGAGGCCGTGGCGGCATAGGCGGTAAAGATCCGGCCCCCGGTACTCCGCACAAAGCGGATATTTATTCTGGTCGCAAGACCGGGGCTAACATCGGATTCGTGGGTGTATACGGGAATCCCCAGGGACGCCGCGGCGGCGCAGGGGGGAACGCTTACAAAGCCGCCTTTGGAAAAAAGCAGGGCGGGCCTGAGCTTTTTTAGAATTGAGCAGGCGGTGAAGAAGCCCCCCAGCACCCGGAACAGATCGGGAATCGTTTTAAGACTGAAATAGCGGCGAAGCCGCCCCGCGGGAATGCCGTAGAATTCGATCCCCGCCGCTTCCACCAGGGCCCTGTCCATCCCCGCGGCGGAACCCAGCCATACAACCCGGTGGTTCCCGGTTTGTCTTAAATGGGCAATTACCGCAAGGCCGGGGTAGATATGCCCCCCCGTACCCCCGCCGGTAAAAGCAATAGTCGCCATGGGTCAAGGGTACCCAAAAACCGGGGCTTCCGCAATCGTACAAGTGAAAGGCTCAACAGTTATCATATTCATTGAAATTTCCGCCGGAAAATCTTATAATCGGGGAAAAGTGATTGCAGACACAGGAGGGTATATGGACTTTGTACAGAACATGAAGGTTAAGGCCGCCTCGATGCAGAAAAAACTGGTGCTGCCCGAAGGGACCGAGCCCCGGACGGTGAAGGCGGCGCGGATACTTGTTGACGAAAATCTTGCGGCATCGGTAACGCTTATCGGCAGGCAGTCGGAGATTGACGCTATTGCCGCCGGGGAGGGGGTGGACCTTACGGGTATTGAGATTGTGAATCCGGAGCTTTCCCCCAACCGGGACCGGTATGCCCAGTCTTACTACGAGATGGTCCATGCCAGGGAGGAGGCAAAAAAGGCGAAGGGCGGCGCCGTACTGGAGCCGGTAACGCCGGAAAAAGCCGGGATGGAAATTACCGGAGCCCTGCGCTGGGGGGCTATGATGGTCCATCTGGGCGATGCGGACGCCAGTGTTGCCGGAGCGGAAAACACCACCGGCGACGTGCTGCGGGCGGGGCTTGCCATTATCGGAATGGTACCGGGTCTTAAAACGGCGTCTTCCTGTTTTGTGATGACCGGGCTGGACCCCGCGTGGGGTTACAACGGCTCCCTGATTTTTAGCGATTGTGCGGTGGTGCCGGATCCCACGGCGGAACAGCTTGCAGATATTGCCCAAAGCGCCGCCCTGTCCTGCCGGGAATTCCTGGGATGCGATCCCGTGGCCGCCCTGCTTTCGTTCTCCACCAAGGGTTCCGCAAAGCACGACAACGTGGCCAAGGTACAAAAAGCCGTAGAGATCCTCAAAAGCCGGAACCCCGGTTTCCTGTTTGACGGGGAACTCCAGGCCGATGCGGCCCTGGTTCCCTCGGTAACCGACAAGAAAGCTCCGGGCAGCCCCGTTAGGGGGAACGTGAACACCCTGGTCTTCCCGGATCTTGGATCAGGGAATATCGGCTACAAGCTGGTACAGCGTCTGGGCAATGCGGGAGCCTTTGGCCCCTTCCTCCAGGGCTTTGCCAAGCCTATCAGCGATCTTTCCCGGGGAGCCTCGGTAGAAGACATTGTAGCCACCGCAGCGGTAACTCTGGCCAGGGCCAAATAGCCCCGGGAAGGGAAAATTCATAAAGACGGCGTTATAGAGGCAAAGTCCGTTACGTACAGGGGGTAGCTCAGGATGCCGGTGTAACGGCCTTTGGGAAAGGCCCGGAAGCTGTAAATATCCTGGATATACACGCTGGCGGCGTTATCGCTGATAATCTGCTGGGCTTCCCGGTACAGGGCAATCCGTTTGGCCTCGTTGGTTTCCGTCAGGCTGGCCTGGTAAACCCGGTCGTAGGCGGGGTTTTTGAAGTTGACGAAGTTGCTGCCGCCGGTGGAAAGGTAGCGGGACAGGAACATCCGGGGGGAGCTGTTGGCTGCGTCCAGGGAAATGATGGTGGCCTGGTAGCTGCGGCCGCGGTACACATCGGTAAGCCAGGTTGCCCAGTCCACCAGCCGGATCGACGCCCTGACGCCCACAGCGGCAAGCTGGTTCACGATTACCTGGGCGGTGTCCACGTGCATGGTGTAGTTGGAGGGCACGGAGATCTCCAGGGGGAAGCCTTCGGCATAACCGGCCTCCCGCAGCAGTGCCCGGGCCCGCTCCGGGTTGTGGGGGTAGGGGTTTACCAGGGCGCGGTTGTAGTACTTGGCGAGTCCCGGAATCAGGGGGCTGCCGGAAAGTTCCCCCCGGCCGGAAAAGGCGGTGTCGATGACGGTCTGCCGGTCCACCGCGTAGTTCAGCGCCTGCCGCACCCGGATATCGTCCAGGGGCTTAACATCGTTGTTCAGGGCCAGAAGCTGGACCGAATTGGAATAGCCTGAAAAAATGTCGAAGTCCGCGCCGTCAAGCTGGTCCACCAGGGAGCCGGTAACCTCCGCGGCGTCGATGTTTCCCCCCCGGAGGGAGAGGAGCACCGCCTCCGAATCGGCAAGGAACACCACCGTTACCTTGTCCAGCTTGGGAAAGCCCGGCTTCCAGTAGTTGGGGTTCTTCTTTAACACCAGGTTTTGCTGGGTGGTATAAGATTCGATAATAAAGGGCCCCGTGCCGATGGGGTTGTTCTCCCGGTCCGTATTGCCCGCCGGTACCACCCCGATGGTCAGGTAGGGAAGGAACTCCACGTCCGGGGCTTTAAGCGTAATGACGATGGTTGCGGCGTCCGGGGTCTCCACCGTTGCAATCTGGATAAAACCCTGGTACTGGGCCGCAACGGCCTGGTCCAGGGTAAACTTTATGTCTTCCACGGTTACCGGCGTTCCGTCATGGAACTTAAGACCCTGCCGCAGGGTAAAACGGTACACCAGGCCCCCCTGTTCCATCGTATAACCGGAGGCCGCCGCGGGGCTCAGATCCCCGTCGCTTTCCAGCCGGACCAGCCCCTCAAAAACGTTAAAAAGAATACTCCGGCCGTCCGCCGTGTTTGAAGGGTCCAGCGGGTCCAAGGTCGCCGGTTCCGAAGTAAAACCGTAGCGGAGTTCCAGGTTCCCGGAGCGTGCCGCCCTTCCCCCGGCAAACAGGAAGCAGGGGACAAGGACGAGCAGAACAAGGGCCAGCTTTTTCATCATCGAACTCCTTTAGGGCAAATTTTAAGGTACGCCGGCCCCGCAAAACCAGGACCGCAGGCGGACAAATAATAACAAGTTGTCAATGTTGCTGCTATGGCTGCCGGTACGGTTTCATACTGCATAACGGCCTGTACCTTTGACCATTTTTTACCTTGAAAACCCTTTGGCTTAAGGTAATTCACGAATGAATTTTTTACGGCTCTTTTTGGATTCGGAATTTTGAATTCGGAATTGCTGATGGTAATGTTATTCTTCGCCGGGGGTGGTTATCCGCCCCTGGTAGAGTTCCTTGGGGTACACGGTAAGGCCCAGCCGTTTTTCCAGCAGGGCAAGACGCCGCATTTCCGCCTCGTCCCCTATGCTCACCATGATTCCCCGCTTCCCCGCCCGGCCGGTGCGGCCTGCCCGGTGGGTGTAGGCCCCCGCATCCTGGGGCACGTCCAGGGCGATTACATGGCTGATCTCCGGAATATCAAGACCCCTGGCGGCCAGGTCGCTGGAAACCAGTACCGTTATCTTTCCCGAACGGAAGCCGCCGATTGCATCCCGGCGGCGGTTTTTTTCCATGCCGCCATACAGGGCGGCGGCGGGAAGGTGGGTCAGCCGGGAGGTGATTTTTGCCGCATCCCAGGAACGGCCGGAAAAGACCAGGGCCTTTTTTGGTTTGACGGCCGCCAGCAGGGAACGGAGGGTCTCTATCTTCCGGCGGCCTTCGCTCCATATAGCCCAGTGCTGTATCCGTTCCCGCAGAATTTCCTGCTCCGGTGTCTCGATAACCGATATATCCTTCCCCATGAAGGGAAGCAGGGGTTCCCGGTTCTTTGCGGATAGCGTGGCGGAGCAGGCGGCACAGACCAGGCCGGGGCCTTTCCTGGCTCCTGTAATAAGCCCCAGGAGTTCCAGGGTTTCCCCCCGCAGGTCCTCCGCCACAAGCCGGTCCCCTTCGTCAAAGACGAGGGAACGGAGGGCGCCGAACCTGAGTTTTCCCATACCGGCCAGGAGCAGGATTCTGCCGGGGTTCCCCACCACCACGGCGGGACGGTCTTTCTTTAGGGCTTCAATTTGGCGTTTAAGGCTCCCGGCGCCGGTAAGGAGGCTGACGGCCGGGGGGTCCGGCGTAAAATCCCTGAGCAGGAATTCCGCCTCCGTCCTGATCTGGGAACAGAGTTCGTAGGTGGGGGCCAGAATCAAGAGCGCGGGGCCCGCCCCGGCCGCCGGGCTGCCGCCGGAGAAAAGCCGCTGAAACAGGGGGAGGAGGTAGGCAAAGGTCTTGCCCGTTCCGGTGGCGGAGCAAAAGGCTGCGGACCGGCCTTCCAGCAGTTCCGGTATAACCCGGAGCTGAATATCCGTGGGTTTGTGGATATTCCGCTCTCCCAGACGGGTAACAAAAAAGGGAGCCAGGCCCAGGGCCGTAAAATTTTCCATGTTTTCCATATCCGGCAGGCCCGTTATCCGGCCCGTTTGCCGGGCCAGGCATCCAGGGAACTGCGATAAATTTTTTCCAATTCCTTTGCCATCACGTCAATGGTCCAGGTTTGAGCGTGGATACGGGCCTCCTCCACCTTCCGCCGGTAAAGTTCATCATCCTCAAGAAGTTCGCAAATCCGGGCGATAAACTCGCCCGGGTCGTTTTTCACCATAAAGCCGCCGTTGTCGCCGCCCATCACCTCCAGAGTACCCATTTCGCCAATGGCCACCACGGGAGTCCCCGAAAGCATGGCCTCAATAGTAACCATGCCCTGGGTTTCGGTAAGGGAGGGGAAAACAAAAATATCCGACATGGTGTAGGTCAGGGCCAGGTCCCGCCGGGCCAGATAGCCGGTAAAAAGGCAGAAACCGTTTATCTCCAATTTTTCGCTTTCTTTTTTCAGATCGTACAGATCCGGGCCGTTGCCGGCGATGAGGAGGATTACCTCCGGGTGTTTTTCGATAATCGCCGGAAGAATTTCCAGCAGGAAACTGATGTTTTTTTCCTTGCCGATCCTGCCGGCAAAGAGGAGAATCCGCTTCCCTTTGATAATGGGGTACTGTTTCTCCATCCGGGCACGGAATTCATCCGTTTCCGCCTTTTCACGCCGGAAAAGAACCGGATCCACCCCCGTGGGGAGGAGATAAGTCTCTTTTCTGACCTTGTATTCCTTGATCAGCGCCAGGGTGTGGGAACTGGGAACGATGATCCGGTCCGCCCGGCGCATGATATTCTTCAACACCCGCCGGGTGATAAACCGGAGAAAAAAATCCGGCAGCAGGGGTATGTAGTTGCGGATATAGTCTTCCCACATGGTATGAAAGGTGTAAATCACCGGCAGGTAGTGGAGCCGGGCATACTGAAAGCCGAATTCGGCAATCACAAATTCGGTATTTACATGGAGGATGTCGGGATCAAAGGCTTCAATCTGCTTGGATACCCAAAACCACTTGTGGGCCAGGGCCAGCCGGTCTTCCTTGGTTATCGGGGAAGGCATGGAGGGCACCCGGATAACCGACGGTTCGCCGGCGCTGTTTTCCCGCTCCCCGGTACCGGAAATGTATTCCGTATCGGAAGTTTCCGGGTAGGAAGAGCAGACAATCATCACCTGGTGTCCGGCCCTGACCAGAGCATGGGAAAAAGAATCTACCGACACGGTAACTCCGTTCACCCGGGGCCAATAGGCGTCGGTAAACATAACTATCTTCATACTTTTACGAATATAGCACATCATGGGTAGTTTTGAAACAAGCGGGATTTTTACGGCTGAAAATATTGTGCGTTGTCTGGCATAATCCCCGCAAAATTGATAAACTACCGCACAGATATCCCAATATAACAGAGGAATCAGCATGATAAGTATCTCAGTTGTGTTTCTTGTGGTTTTTCTTGCCCTTATGACCGGCATTGGTATTTGGGGAATGCGGAAAACCAAGACCCTGGGGGATTTTTTTCTTGGCGGCAGGACAATGGGGCCCTGGGTGTCCGCGGTGGCTTACGGAACTTCCTACTTTTCGGCGGTGATCTTTATCGGTTTTGCCGGGGCCCAGGGCTGGCAGTTCGGCCTTAACGCCCTGTGGATTGCCCTGGGAAACGCCGTTATCGGCGCGGGGGCGGCCTGGCTGGTCCTGGCCCGCAGGACCCGGCGGATGACCCAGAACCTGGACACCATGACCATGCCCTCATTCCTCCAGGAACGCTACGGGGCGAAGCACCTTAAACCGGTGGCGGCCAGTGTGATCTTCTTTTTCCTTCTGCCGTATTCCGCTTCTGTTTTTAAGGGCCTGGGGCATCTTTTTGAAAAAGTATTCGGCATCCCCTACGACGCCGCCCTGCTCATCATGATCGCCTTTACCGGGGTCTACCTTATTTTGGGGGGATACTTCGCCATCGCGATAACCGATTTTATCCAGGGGATCATCATGTTCTTTGGGGCGGCCCTTATGGTCCTGGTTCTTTCCGGCCAGGGGGGCGGCTATTTTGAAATGATAAAACAGACGGCGGAAAATTATAGCGTCCATATTCCCCCGGCCCAGCGGCCTTCTGTTCTTACGGTAATTTCCCTGGTTTTTATGACCAGTTTTGGAACCTGGGGCCTCCCCCAGATGACGCAGAAATTCTACGCCATTAAAAACGAACAGGTAATCAAACGGGCCGCCCTGGTAACTACCGTTTTTGCCCTGATGATAGGTTTTTCCGCCTATTCCACCGGCGCTTTTTCCCATGTGTTTTTTAATCCCGAATCCGTGCCGAAAAACGCCGCCGGGGGCATTGACTACGATCTTATCGTTCCTACGTTGCTTACCAGCCACCTGCCCCAGATTCTTCTGGCGCTGATTCTCCTTTTGGTGCTGTCCGCTTCCATGTCCACCCTCTCGTCCCTGGTGCTGGTTTCTTCTTCTTCGGTGGCCATCGATCTGTACCCTTCCCGGATTGACGGAAAAAGCGGCAAGGACCGGTCCGTAGCGATGATGCGTTTCCTTTCCGCTATTTTTATTATTGTCTCGTATCTTGTTTCCCGCTTCCAGATTAGTATTATTGTGTACCTTATGTCCCTAAGCTGGGGAGTTGTTTCCGGCGCTTTTGCTGCGCCCTACATCCTGGGACTCTACAGTAAACGTGTTACGAAGGCCGGGGCCTATGCAGGACTCCTGACCGGTGTGACGGTTATGATTGCCCTTTTCTTTATTTTGGGTTCCAGCCAATCTCCTCTGGCGGCAAGTATTGCCATTGTGACGCCCTTTGCCGTGGTGCCCGCGGTTTCCTTTTTTACCCGGCCCCCGAAAAAGGAACTGCTGGATAAGGCGTTCCAGGGAATTTAACGGACAACAGGGTTATTAAACAGGTTTTATTTGAGGAAAATTATGAACAATGACAATGTCCTGCCCCTGCTGGGGGACGAAGCGGCGGCCCTGGGGGCTGTCCATGCGGGCTTGAGCGCCGCCTACGGTTATCCCGGCACGCCTTCCACGGAAATTCTGGAATACCTGATTGAGGCGGCGGAGAGGGCCGGGGACGAACCGGGGGCCTTCCGCGCTGCCTGGTGCGCCAACGAAAAAACCGCCCTGGAGGCGGCCCTGGGGACTTCCTTTGCCGGCCGGCGGGCCCTGGTTACGATGAAACACGTGGGGCTTAACGTGGCGGCGGACCCGTTTATCAACGGCAGCCTCCTGGGGATCAAGGGGGGCCTGGTGCTGGCGGTGGCCGACGATCCCGGGATGCACAGTTCCCAGAACGAGCAGGATTCCCGCTTTTACGCCGCCTTCGCCATGATCCCCTGCCTGGAACCCCGGAGCCAGCAGGAAGCCTACGACATGACCCGGGAGGCATTCGATATTTCCGAGCGCTTCCAAACCCCGGTGATGCTCCGGCTGGTAACCCGGCTTTCCCATGCCCGTTCAGGGGTAAGGGTAAGCGCCGGCCGGCCTCAGAATCCCGCCGCCAAAAGCGGGGACAAAACCCGCTGGATGCTGCTTCCGGTCCACGCCCGCCGGAACTACGATTCCCTTATCCGGCGGCAGGCGGAAATCGCCGTCTGGTCCGCTGCCCATCGGGCCGCCGGGACTAACCGGCTTGAATCCGGCGGGGACGGGGGGAACCGGCGGGGCCTGGCGGTCATTACCGGTGGCCTGGGGGGGAACTACTACGAAGAAAACCTGGAAGACCTGATTAACCAGCGGGGGGCGGCCCCGGCCCGGCTCCACATTGGGGCCTATCCTTTGCCCCTGGAATCGATACGGAAGCTCTGCGCCGGGGCGGAAGAAGTCCTGGTTATCGAGGAAGGCCAGCCCTTTATCGAAGAAAGGCTCCGGGGTATCCTGCCCCAGCCCATACCCATCCACGGCAAGCTGGACGGCACGGTTCCCCGGACCGGGGAACTGGACCCGGACAACGTGCGGCAGGCATTGGGCCTTGCTCCCCGGCCCGGCGTCCTTGCGGCGGTTCCACCCTTGCCCGGAAGGCCGCCCCAGCTCTGCGCCGGCTGCCCCCACGGGGACAGTTACGCGGTAATCAACAAGGTAACGGCGGAACTGGACAGCCGGCCCGGACACCCGGATGCGGCGGTCTGTTCGGATATCGGCTGCTATTCTCTGGGGGCCGCCCCGCCTTGGGAGGCGATAGAGACCATCGTCTGCATGGGGGCCTCCATCGGCATGGCCCGGGGGGCCGCGGAGGCGGGGCTTCCCTATTCCATCGCCGTCATCGGGGATTCTACGTTTATCCATTCGGGGATTACCGGCCTTATTGATGCCGCCGCCGCCAACAGCCCTATGACGGTGATCATCCTGGACAATTCCATCGTGGCCATGACCGGCTGCCAGCCCACCATGATCCCTTCGGCAAAACTGCTGCCCCTGATCCTGGGCTGCGGAGCGGACCCGGCCCATGTGTTTGAACTGGAGGCCCGGAAGGAATTCCTGGAAGAAAACGCCGCCCGGCTCAGGGTGGAAGTGGAATACCGGGGGCTTTCGGTGGTGATCTTCCGCCGGGAATGTCTGGAAGCCTACCGGAGACGGCGGAAACGGGAAGCCGGGGAAGCAAACAAAGGAGAAGCCCAATGAAAAAGGACATCATCCTTGCGGGCGTGGGGGGCCAGGGAGTGCTTTCCATCGCCGCCATTATCGCCCAGGCGGCGCTGCGGGAGGGCCTGGCGGTACGCCAGTCGGAAGTCCACGGCATGGCCCAGCGGGGCGGCGCGGTACTGGCCCATCTCCGCATCGCCGACGCCCCCATCCCCGGCGATCTGGTGCCCCGGGGCGGCGCGGACCTTATCATCAGCATGGAACCCCTGGAAAGCCTCCGTTACGCCGAATGGCTTTCCCCCCAGGGGGCCTTGGTAAGCGCCGCGGAACCCTTTATTAACATCCCCAATTACCCGGAGCCTGAATCGGTCCTGGCGGCCATCCGCGGCTTCCCCCTGGCACGGATTGTGGCCGCCGCCGCCCTTGCGAAGGAAGCGGGGCTGGCCCGGGCGGTAAACATGGTCATGGTGGGGGCGGCGTCTCCTTTTCTTTCCATTGGGCCGGAAACCCTGGAAGCCGTCATTGAGACGGTCTTTGCCGGCAAGGGCATGGCGGAAGCCAACAAAAAAGCCTTCCGCCTGGGCAGGGAAGCGGCGGAATAGTATCCGGCTCTATGGGTAAGAAAACCAATGGATCGCCCAACATAAAAAACCCCAATCGTGTCTGGACAGTGGGCTGACCGTCAAAAAGCTTTGTTTAGGGCAGCGCCCCGGCAGCTTTCAGGCCCTTCAGGACAAGCAGAATTTATCCTGCCGGGTCAGCCATTTGCCGTTGGTAAAATCGGGGATAGCCACCGGCGCGCCGCCCAGGGTAATGGATTCTTCTGACAGGACGGAAATGCTCATCCACGCGGCCATGTCGTAGATGTCGATGGGAACCGGGGAGCCGGAGCGGACCGCATCGAAGAAGGCCGTAAATTCCAGCCAGTCCATGCCGTCATGGCCCCCCTGTACCCCCTCTTTTATGTACTGGGTCCAGACGGGGTGTTCGTATTTTTCAAAGTACGAATCCGCGTTTCCCCACAGGCCCCGGCCGTTGAATTCGAACTTATCGTGAACCCCGTCAAGGAAAATCGTCTTGTTGTCCTCGCTGAACATTCCCCGTGTACCCTGGACATGAAAGGCCCGGGAGTAGGCCCGCGGCAGGGTGGTATCCAGCGTCAGGGTGATCGTCTCCCCCCCGGCGCAGGTGATGATCGTGGTAACTACATCCCCCTGGGCAAACCGGAGCCGTGCATCGGGGCTCTCGTTCCCCTTGCGGGCGGCAAGGTAGTCGTGAAGCCCCGCCGCCTTGGACGCCGCCGAGTTAAGTTTGAGCATGCGGTTCCCCCGGTTGATGTCCAGCACCTGGGCAATGGGCCCCAGTTCATGGGTGGGGTAGTTTTCGCAGTTCCGCAGCAGGTAGTTGTCCTTGCGGTAGTGGCGGTTCTCCCAGCCCCCCGCCACCTCCGATCTTAAATCGTGGCGGTAGCCGCCCTGGCAGTGGACTATCTCGCCGAAAAGCCCCTGGCGCACCATGTTAAGCACCATAAGCTCGTAGCGGCCAAAGCAGCAGTTTTCCATGAGCATGCACTGGGCGCCGGTTTCCTCCTGGGTACGGACAAGACGCCAGCAATCTTCAATGGAATACGCGCCCCCCACTTCTACCGCCGTGTAGATACCGGCCCGCATGGCGGCGCAGGCTATATCGACATGGGGCGTCCAGCCCGGCGAAACAAGTACCGCGTCCAGGCCCTTCATTTCCAGGACCTCCCGGTAATCCCCTGTAAGCAGCGGTTTGGACCCTCCCGCCGCCTTTTCAAGCCGTGCGGCCGCATCCTGTCTGCGGTCCTCATAGGTATCGCAGAGCGCCGCCACTTTTACTTCCGCACGCGGAAGGATGCATGCCTCCATCAAACTCATGCCCCTGCCGCCTAATCCGATAATGCCGATATGCACCGTTGATTTCATGTCGTACCTCCGTATAAATCAGGCTATACTAGGCCGATGGAAAAGTACACACGATGGTATAAACAGGGCAGGGCCCTGCTGGAAGAGATTGAAAAATCCGTGCCGGGAAATGCCGAAGCCAGGATCTGGTACCTGGGGCAGCACGGTTTTGTCATCAACCTGGAGGGGCTGGTCTTCTATATCGACGTAATCCTCAACGATCTGCGGGATTCGGAGGGCAAAAGCCGCCGGGAGTACCCGGCCCCCTTCGCCCCGGACATGGTTAAACGGGTGGACTATGTACTCTGCACCCATAACCACAGCGACCACCTGAACCTGGAAACCCTGATCCCCCTGGCGCAGACAAACCCCCGGGCCCGTTTCGTGGTCCCCCGCCCCTGGCAGAACCTGTTAAGGGGGGCGGGGATCGGGGAGGACCGGATTCTGGGCGCCCGGGAGGGAGAAGAAATCACGCTGGGGCCGGTTTCCCTCCTCCCCGTCGGGGCCGTTCATACCCGCTTCATCCGGGATGAACCGGAACGGGACGGTAACGGGGATTGCCCCTGCCTGGGCTACCTGCTTAAGGGCGGGGGCCTTACGGTGTACCACGCAGGGGATACCTGGGTTACTCCGGCGCTGGTCCGCACGCTTAAGACCGCAGGTCAGGCTGCGTGCCAGGCTGCGGGCCGGGCCTGCGGCCTCCTGAACATCGCCATCCTCCCCATCAACGGAACCGACTGGGAGCGGACAGAACATAACTACATCGGAAACATGGGGGCCCTGGACGCAGTAAAACTAGCCCAGGCGGTTCCGGCGGATCTGACCATCCCCGCCCACTACGACCTTATGGCCGAAAACAGCGAGAACCCCGCCCTCTTTGCGGATTACATGTACCGGCGCTGCCCGGAAAAACGGTTCCATATCTTCGCCCTGGGTGAACAGTTTATCTACCGGGACAGCAACTGAATATTTTTTTGGGCGCATCCCATTGTCTGCGGCCGCCTGCGCCGCAGACAATGGGACCGGGCTATCCGCTCCAACCAAAAACCCGGTGTGAACGGAGTTCACACCGGGTTTTTGGTTCCGCTTCTATCCCTTGCGCGGCTCAAAAACGACATCCTTGTCGTTTTTGAGCTGTGGAGTTTTGCTATCGTGAACTCTGTTCACGCGTGAACAGAGTTCACGGCAAAACTCCATGAATTTCTAACAGCCGCCATCCCTGGCGGCCCCGGCTTAACCTAAATACTGCTTAAACCCTTCTCGTAAACTATCAAGTATATATTCATCGTGTTCACAAACAAACCTGAAACAGTCTGCTATCATCCGGCGGATTGTCTTGTTTTTGAGACCTCTTGCCCAATCGAGTTTATCTCCACCCATATATTCCCCTACTCCGCGCCAGGCAATCCACAACACATCGTGCATTGTCCAACATAGACCATGTATCGCATTGAACGCAACAATTTCTTTGCCGGGTTTTTTACCAATCCTCAAGGGATTCATGGCATAGCCGATCATTGCCCTTTGATCTATGGGCTGACCAATCCACGCCGAAATGCGGTCACGCATTTTTAACAATCCTTCATCGGTTAGATTATCAAAGTTTGCATCATCAAGCATGAAATTAACAGAATTACTGTAATATTTTTTATCCTTCATGCTTTCCATTATTTTAATTGCACGTTTGAATACATCCTGAATTGGGACGGAGGATTCTTTTTTCCCTCCTAAAATGAATATGTGCCCGCCCTTTTCATACCAATCGGGCATAATAAACAAATTGTTATCATCATATCCTGCCGGCTCTGTATATGGTTTACCCCAATAGCCCTGTGAACCGTCCAGGCCAAAACACCATCGTCATCATAACCTGTCACCAATACCCACGAGTATTTATTTCCGAATAGCGCTAAAACCGGGATATTTTTGTTGATCGAGGCTTTTATTTTATTAAATATCACGTCTTTATTTTCTTCGGGAAATATCAATTCTTCAAAATCATAACCGGCATAATCCATTGAAAAACCTATATACCAGTCAAACTCTCTGAGCATCACATTACAGGTTTGATTCCAGTCATCTTTCATGTGATTATCGTTTGACAAGTCAAGCTGCAAAAAACCAAATCCCGTCACAGTGGTGTACAAATTATATAATTCTTCATGCTTTTTATTTATTGGTATTAAGCCCTTGCATTGACCACATTTAATACAGTTTCCTTTTTGCCTGCTGCAGAAAAAATCGCAATTTTTATCGGTAATTCCTTCCGCACGCATGAGCATGGATACAAAGCAAGCCGTAAATCGTACAGTTTCGCAGCCGTTCGGAAAATTTACCACATCTGAAATAATTTTTTTCATCTATATGTCCTCATTCAAAATTGTATTTCGCATAACAGGACCGTTATGCGGCGTTTTTTGCTTTAATGATATTTATCTTTGAAATAATCGCTTCCTTCCCTGCATTCTCTTATTACATCAATTATTTCTTTTGTTGTAATATCTGTATCTATTCCTTCAATATCGAAGGGTGATTTTTTTTGTTTTTTATTTATAGGAGCCAGTTTAAATTGGTTCCCATCTTTTCGCGTGATTATTACCTCTTCTTTTAATGCGGTGTTTAAGACCGTTGAAAAATTCTGCCGCGCTTCCGAATATTTAAATATTTTCATCGTATACCTCCAGAATATTTATTTTCATATCTTTCCCATTATTTTTCATTTTCCCATCCAGCGTTAATAAGGGTAAATTTAATCTATATGATGTTTC